>DMPG01000158.1:1005-19506 GCA_003456055.1 Bacteroidota bacterium
AAATAATAGAGCGAATCTGTTTGCAGTCCCGTGATGATAGGATTGCTTGCAGAAATTGTAGTCGTATCGGTAAATGTAATTCCATCTTTTCCCGAATAGACGATATACTCTGTTGTGTTGGTATCCGTTTTTGTAACCAGCCGGATCGATGTTGCATTCTCAGATTTAAATCCAAATGATTTTGGAACGTTTGGCACATTGCTTTCTTTGAAATAACTCGGCTGGGTCATTGCGCCGGTCTCGTTGCTCAACACTTTATACCATTTTGTGTCGGTCAGCATCTGCTTCACATTCATCGTTACGCTGTCAACCAAAATTTCAACGTTCATCAGCCGCACACCATGACTGTAATCGACATAACTTCCGCTGTGGATATTGGTCAGGGGCTGGATCGCAACGCCGTTCAATTGATGCCATCCGTAAATAACAACATACCCGGGACGAGTCGGATCGACGATCTTATTGCTGATGACGACATCTTTTTTCGTCCCACCCATCAACGTTCCGAGCGGCAATCCCGAAGAGACGCGTTGATTTTCAATTGCAGTATTGTGCAAAATAAATTTTGCGACCTGTTCATTCTCATTTCCCACCGGTGCGTACGTTACGGGTGCAACTTTGATTCCTGCTTTGGAATAAATATCATCAACCATTTTTGCCGTCGGCATTATTGCGCCAAACAGATTCGCCAACTTTTGCGCCGTTACAGGTCCCATCGGCACTCGGCAGAAATCGTCGTTCGAGCCGACACAGAGATAATCGGGCATCACTTCATAGATCACGGTGTGCGAAATGCCGTCGTTATCTGACAATGTTGATTGCAGTTTGATAAGTGTCCTCATAAAATCGGGAACATTTCCTTTGGCAAGCTCGGCATAGATCGCATTTTCCCGATAGGTAAAAGACATGTTCGCAATACTCGTCATAAATTGAGAACCGGTCATTGAACCTGCAGGACGTGCCGGTATCTGCACCGGTTTCGGAAGAACAGTTCCGGTTTGCACCAACGATGTGTATGCGCGCGAACCATAATAGGAATAACCGATTCCTTCAAGCGGAGTTCCGGAAAGCATCGTTTGAATATATCCGTTCAATTCAACTTGTACGGTATGAAGGATCGCCTGTGTTGGATTATGTTTGAGAATGATCTTCACCCGTCCATCAAGTGCAGTGTGCGTGATAAATGTGGAATTCTCGGTCGTGGTGAACGTCATAAAGCCGGAAAGATACGAAACCATCTGTCTCGTTCGGTACCATGTTCCCCCTGTTGCGCTCACAATCGGTGCACCATTATACAGAGCAATGCTGTCATTATACGCGAGTACACTCAGATGATGATCCGGTGAAGCAAGAAGCCAGTCTTTGATTTTTACGCCGTATGTGTTGTCGTAATTATATGTCGCATCAAGAAACGTAATTCGTTTCACATTATCGGGAATTATCGTAACCGCATTGAAATAACTGAAAGTAAATCCGCCCCCTCCGCTATGACTCGAGAAAACGATGAATGGATTATAACCTGTAAAAATATTCTTTATCGAATCGACAATACCTTTGATGAGTGCAGCGTTGTTTGCATACTTGCTTCTCCATGTGGGCCAACTGAGTGGAACCGATGATGCATTCGCTTCAAGATAGATTGTGACAAAATTCGTGTCTTTTATTTTCGAACGGATAAACCTCGTCTGAGCTCCGATATGCTGAATGTCGTAGTGCCAATCGTCTCCCGTTTTTAATTTTTTACCTATAGTCATTTCAATTGTATTGCCGTTGGGCAAAGAAAAGAATGAAAGTGCTGTTGGATTTGCGGGATTGAATTGATCGATCGCCGGAGCATTAATGTGGATGCGCACTTCCGGAGTATAGACGAATGTTTTTACCTGTTCGTTAAAATACGGACTGACGGAAAATCCGGGGAGCGCAGATTGTATATTTTGCTCTGACGAAAAAGTTGTCTGAATAGAGACAAGAATTGAAAAGAATAGAGTGAGAAGAAATTTAATTTTCATAAAAAATCTGGCTTGTTCATAAACCGAATCAAGATCTGTTGTTGATAGTTTAATGCAAAAAGGTAAAATCTACAAGAGTCCAAAAGAATCTAAAAAAAATACAAACCGGAAGTTATGTTTTAAGAATATTGTTCATTGCTGTCTTCAATTCCGGGTATGAGAATTGATAACCAGCAGCCAATAATTTTTCGGGAATCGCCTTTTGTCCGGAAAGAATCACTTTTGCCCCTTCACCATAGAGAATCTGTAATGCAAAATTAGGTGCCGGAATCCATGAAGGACGGTGTATTATTTTTCCAAATATTGCGGAGAAGTCATTCATTGATATTGGATTGGGAGAAACGAGGTTATAAATGCCGCGGAAATTTTTATTCCCTATGGGGTACAATATTCCTCGAACAACATCATCCATATGAACCCACGGAAGAAACTGTTTTCCGCTTCCTATCGGTCCGCCGACAAATAATTTGAATGGGAGCAGCATTTTTCCGATCATTCCGCCGGACTTTTCCAGAACGAGTCCAATGCGCGGTGTTGCAACACGCACACCGAATTTCTCCGCTTCATATGCCGCTCCTTCCCATTGTTTCACTACATCGGCAAGAAAATCATTTCCCCCGGAACTCACTTCCGTAATAATCTCATCATTCCTGTCACCGTAAAATCCCACCGCTGATGCGGAAATTAGAAGTGATGGTTTATGTTTTGCTCGTCCAATTGCTTCAACCAATAATTTTGTCGGGATAATTCTACTGTTCAAAATTTCTTGTTTTACTTTTTCATTCCATCGCTCTTCAAAAACATTTTTTCCGATGAGATTGATAACCATATCGCAATCGTTCAATTCATCTGTCCATTCACCTATCATTTGTGGATCCCAATGAATGTACTTCATCGTTGCATTGTTCAATGTTGACGTTCGAGATATGCTGCGAGTGAGAAGGACGATATGATGGGATTCTTTAGAAAGATATTTGACCAGATGCGAACCAATAAAACCGGTTCCACCTGTAATAAGAATTTTCATGGTGAGTTTTTAATGAAGAACTTTTTGTGATCAATTATTGGCGATGATCCTGCGAACAGTAGCAAAGATCGCATCAAACCTGTACGGTTTCGTCAAGACGTCTAGAAAACCTTTGCGCAAAAGGTTGGACCGTGTTGACGTATCCAGAAAACCGGAAGAGATGATCACTTTCACATTGGGATTCATTGCCCGAAGTTTTACAAACAGTTCTTCGCCCCCCATTAACGGCATCCCAAGATCGGTGATCACAAGCGAGATCATGTCTTTCTTTTCTACGTAGATCTTCAGTGCTTCAATACCGTCCGGAGCAGAAAGAACAGTATATCCTTCATCCTTTAAACTCTCACACAGAATATCGCGCAGCATTTCTTCATCGTCAACGATCAGTATGGTTTCATTATTCATTGTTGTCATTTCGTGTTCTAAGTGTTGTACGTTCGAAAGTTCAGCAGATATCATCGGAAAATACATGGTAAATGTTGTACCGATCCCTTTTTTGCTCTCCACATCAATGAATCCTTGATGAAGTTTAACGATACCATGAACGATTGCAAGTCCAAGACCTGTTCCTTTTCCACGGGCTTTCGTTGAAAAGAACGGTTCGAAGATCCGCTCTTGTATCACTTCATCCATTCCTGAACCGGTGTCGTTGATCGAGATCGCAATATATTCATGATCATCAGCTTCAGAAAAACGTTCCTTCACTCGTTCGCTGTGGATCAGTTTTGTTCCCACCGTCAGCACCCCCCCTTCCGGCATTGCATCTTTTGCATTGAGCGAAAGATTCAGAATCGCCTGATGCAGATGACCCATATCCCCCATGATGACAGCGGATGTATTCTCGATATTGTAATGTACGAAAATTGTTTTTGGTAAAAAATGTTTTAGAAATTCAGTTACTTGTTCCACGACCATATGAACGGAGATCGGCTCCAGTTCCGCCTGGTCCGGACGGGAGAAGAGCAGTAATTGCTTTGAGATCGAAGAACCACGGTCCGATGCTTCAATGATCCTGTTGATATAATTTTGAATTGCCGGATTGTTCTTCGTTTGACGCTTGATCAGTTCAGCGGTTCCGAGGATCATGGCCAGAAGATTATTAAAATCATGTGCAATCCCACCTGCCAGCGTGCCCATGCTTTCCATTTTCTGAGCTTGGATCAACTGATGTTCGAGATGCTTTTTATCGGTGATATCTCGTATTGATCCGTTGAACAGCATCGGATTTCCTTGCTCATCGCGAACCACAACCGAGGTCAGCAACACATGAACCTTTGTCCCTCCTTTCACTTTGAAAGTAATCTCGTAATCTTTAACGAAATCCTTTGTTGTAAATTCTTTGATGAATTTTTCCCTCTCGGTTTCATAAAAATAGAACTCGGAAGCATTTCGCATCAGTAACTCATCTTTCGTGGCACAACCAAGAATATCCACTGCTGCCGAGTTCACATCAAGTATTGTTCCATCGGTTGTTGTGATATATATTCCATCCTTTGATTCCTCAAAGAGACGACGATACTTTTCTTCACTTTGTCGAAGCGTCTGCTCAGCAAACTTCCGTTCTGAAATATCTCGAAAAATTCCTTGGGCGATGATCCGATTATTATCCAAACGAATGACACTCGCCTTTATTTCAACAGGAATCTTTTTTCCTGTTGAATCGATCACTTCAAATTCCACCGGATGTTCGCCAAGCAATAGAATTTGTTCACGATAAAGCGATTCTGCTTCCAATGAACGTTCCGGGGGATGAATGAACGACTGGTGTTTACCGATGATCTCCGTACGCTCCCGCTTCAATAACTTTTCAGCTTCGGCATTGACATCAATGATGTTTCCTGTTTTTGTATCGGAAAGGAAGACCGCGTCCTTTGCATTCTCAAACAACGACCGAAAACGAAGTTCCGATTCGAGCAATGCTATCTCATGTTGTTTCCGTTCTGTAATATCACGGGCGATGATCTGAGCAGCCTGCTGTCCTTCAAATGTGAATGGAATCGAACCGATTTCTACTTCAATCGAAGTCCCATCCAACCGCATCCATGTCTGTTCAATATTTGGCACAGATTGATTAGCATACACACTTTCAATTCGCTTCATAGCACTTGGACGAAAATCGGGATGGACAAAATCAATCACTTTTTTTCCGATCAATTCTTCGGCAGAGCTCGCTCCCATCAAAGCGATCGTCGCATTATTCACAAAACGGAGAATACCGTTGACGTGAACCGCAATCGCATTAGTGGAATGTTCAACGAGATCGCGGTATCGTTCTTCACTGTCTCGAAGAAGTTTTTCTGCGCGCTCCTGCTCTTCAATATGTCCGGTCATCTCAATATTCTGTTCACGGATCTCTTTAAATAGACGGGCATTGGCTATTGCCACAGAAATATGATTCGCAACGATCTGCAAATGTTCAAGGTCGGTCCCGAAAAACTCTCTTGGATCATCCTTGGTGAACATTCCGATAATGCCGATCACAGTATGCCCGATCAAAAGCGGTGCACCGGCATATGAGGTGAAACGGAACATTACACCTTCTTTATCCGAAGGAATTTTAGGGAAATGGATTGTATCTTTTTCTTGGATATTTTTGATGGTAAGTGCACGTCTGCTCTGCAAGATCTGATGTGCTATACCGTAATTCGCGGGAATCGATCTATTCAAAAGATCTTCCTGCACACCAATGCTTGCCAACAAATTGAGTTGACCGTCTTCAAGAAGGCGTACAATAACAGAATCAACATTGAATGCATGCTTCACCTGTTCGATCATTTCGCGTGTTTGTTTTTGTATCGGCAAAGAACCAATCACTTCTCCGGTGATCCGCGATAATAGGTTGAGCCGTTTATTTATAAGATTGAGCTTTTCCTCTGATTCTTTTCGATACGTAATGTCTCGAAAATTTATGACAACACCATTCACCGCGGGATCGCTGACAAGATTTGTACCAGTCACTTCCAACCACCTCCAGTTTCCATTCTTATGACGAAATCGAAGCTGTGTGATGACACTTTCTCCGAACTGTAAAAGCAGGTTCGAAAACATTGTTTTGTTCTGCTCAAGATCTTCTTCATGGATATAATCAAAAGCATTCGTTCCTACAAGATCTTCGTACGAGTATCCAAGAATAGCATGAGATGCACCGCTGGTATATTGTATAATACCGTTTCGATCCATGATGGAAAATGATTCAGCACTTTTTTCGATCAGAGCACGAAATCGTTTTTCATTCCAATTCAATTCATCTTGAGTCTTTCGGCGTTCGGTCACATCTCGAAAGGTGAGCACAACTCCGGTGATCGCTCCTGCATCGTCAAAGATCGGTGCAGCCGAATCTTCGATAAATGTTCTGGCTCCATTCTTTGCAATTAGAATTGTGTGATTGGTTATACTGAGTGCACTACGGTGACGCAACACTTTTGCGACCGGATTCGGAAGACGTTTACCGGTATCTTCATTTGCAATAATAAATACATCACCAAGTTTCTTTCCTACAGCCTCTTCCTGTTTCCATCCTGTCAACTGTTCGGCAATGATGTTCAAGAATTTTATAATTCCTTTTTTATCCGTTGCAATCACCGCATCACCGATACTTCGCAATGTGGTGGAAAGCCACCGCCGTTGTTCTTTCACTTGCGATTCCGCTTTGTGTTTATACAATACCATATCAATGGTTGCACAAACATCACGAGCGTCGAACGGTTTCAGGATATAACCGGAAGCATCAATCCGTTTCACACGCAGAATTGTTTTTTCATCGGAACTTGCAGTAAGAAAAATGATCGGGATATTGAACTGTTCAAGAATGATCTTAGCGGCATCAATACCATCCATTGATCCTTCAAGTGTAATATCCATCAGAATTATATCTGGAAGGGAATCCTTAACGGCAGCGATTGCCTGCATCCCGGAAGCAACCTCTTTAATATCTGAAAATCCGACTGAAGATAAGATTGACCTGAGATCCAGCGCAATGATCTTTTCGTCTTCTACAATAAGTGCTTTTTTTCGCTTCATCAGAATACAGATTATGGACTTGCAAATTCAATATCTCGAAAAGCTTCATTTTTCTTCTCAGATAAGGTAATCATCAAATGAATCATTTCCTTGAAGAAATTCATTCAATAAATAGCCTTCATTTTTATACAAGATATTTTTATCTGAAAATCTCAATAAAATTAACAATTTTTCACTTGCTTACCAAGATTTTTATTGCAAGACTTGTATGTAGTAAATGACCAATAGTCATTTTTTGCCTCGATATTAATAATATTATGGGCACAATTGAACGTAAAGAACGAGAGAAAGAAAGCCGCAAAGAATCGATTATAGACGCCGCACAAAAAGTCTTCTTCGAAAAAGGACTCCCCCTCTCAACCATGGACGAGATCGCTGAAACAGCCGAACTCGCTAAAGGAACACTCTATCTATACTACCATAGTAAGGAAGATTTGTACCTTGCCGTTATGATGCGCGGATTAATGATCTTGCGCGATATGTTCCGCGAAGTTGTTACCCGTAAATTACCTGTTGTTAAAACGTTAATCGAATTTGCAAATACGTATACGCTCTTCTATGAACAGAACAAGAATTATTTTCGTATGCTTCATTTTTTCAATACTCCGCAATTCCACAAACAAGTGTCGGAAAAGATGATGAAGTCTTGCGACGAATTCAATCAAACATTATGGGTAATGGTCACCGAGATTATCACACAAGGAATGGCGGAACAAAAACTGCGTAATGATCTCGACCCGATCGAAACAGCAATAATTCTTTGGTCAAACTCTTCAACACTGTTAATGAGAATTGACGGACAATATGAAATGTTCAAGGATAAATTAAACATTGATCTTTATAAAACATTGCGGCTATCAAATCTATTATTACTTGAATCAATGCTCACTGAGCAGGGAAAAAATGATCTCAAAGCTTTACTGAACTAATAATGAGGAACACATGAAAAAAATGATCACTGTTGTTATCGCTTTGCTCGCGGGTCTCTTTGAGATTTCCCCGGCGCAATATGCAGATACAACACAACTCTCTCTTACGATCGATGCCGCCGTTCGGATGGCTGTCCAGCAAAATCCGGAATTGCAATCTGCACGGCTGGAAGTGAAACGTTCGGACGCCCGCGTTATGGAAGCATGGGGATACACAATGCCTTCCGTTGATATCAGCGGTACATTCAATCACGTCGTAACGAAACCAAAAAGTTATTTCCCTGATGCGATCTATTATCCGCTGGTGAAATTGATGGACTCAACGGCAAAGGTTCCAAAGCCGACGGGACAATTGATCGAACTTCCCTTTTCTATGTCGCCGTCTAATTCTGCTAATGCAGCGTTGAATGTACGGCAGATATTATTCAACGGATCGGTCTTCATCGGTGTCGGCGCCGCAAATATCTATTCCAAACTTTCCCGCGATATTTACATGCAGAAGAAAGTTGAAACGGTCGCAAAAGTCCGGAAGGCATATTATGCCACACTTCTTGCCCACGAAGCATTGACGATGATGCAGTCCAACTTGAAGAATGCTGAAGATAATTTTAAGAATGTTCAACTCATGAGATCACAGGGAATCGTCTCTGAATACGACGAACTGCGTGCAACGGTCGGTATGGACAATCTTCGTCCAGCTGTTATTCAGAGCGAGACAAATTTCAATCTTGCTGTCGACAATCTCCGCAACACCATGGGAGTTGCCGATTCGATCAAGATCGTTCCGTCGGATAATCTGGTGCTGCAGGATGTTGATGAAGGGATCATTTCCGCGGCAAATCAAGCAGTGTTGGAATCAAATATCAACATCAATATTATCAAACACCAGATCGAGTTGAACAGCGCTTCGGTGAATGCAGAACGAGCAAACTACCTACCAACGATCGCAGCGTATGGTTCTTATTCGTATACTGCAATCAAAGATGATTATAGGATTTCCACGAACGATTTCTACAAAACAGCACAGGTTGGTTTAACTTTTTCGCTCAATCTGTTTCAAGGATTTCAAACCAATTCCAAAATAGAACAAGCACAACTTGAGCAGCAAAAGACTGAAGAACAAAAAAGCAGTCTTGAACGGAATCTGCAAATGGGAATCCGTTCGGTGATTGGAAGTTTACGTCAAGCCCGCAAGCGTGTTGATGCGCAACAAAAGACGGTCGAAACGGCAGAACGCGGATATAAGATTGTCACCGCACGATTCCTTGCCAACGCGGCAACCCAATTGGAAGTAAATGATGGTCAGCTTGCTCTTTCGCAGGCGAAGGTAAACCGTATGCAGGCAATCTATGATTACCTGGTTGCTGCAAGCGAACTCGATTCGATGCTGGGAAGATTGCCGGAATATGTACAAGAAACTGAAGAATAGAAATTGAACGGTATAATATTTTAGTATAGACTAAAGGAATGAACACAATGAAAACAATACAATCGTTATTTGCCGCAGTTCTCATCGGTACAATCATGATGTCGCTTTCTTCATGTAAAAAAAATGAGGCGGCAAACGCAGAACAAAAAATACAACCGGTGAACATTACGGTGCAGGAAATAAAACCGGTGTCAATGATTGACGGTATTCAAGTCTCTGGAACAGTGAAAGCATTCGAAGACGTTATGATGAGCCCCGAAGAAGGCGGCATTGTAAAAGAATGGAAGAAGAAAAAAGGTGATCGTGTAAAGAATGGCGAACTTATCGTTACGCTGAAAGACGAAGTGATCAAGGCAAGTTATGAAGCCGCAGACGCTCAATACAAAATGGCAGAACTGAATGTTGAAAAACAACAATCAGTGTATGAACAGCAAGGAATCAGCGAATTGCAATACAAGAGTTTGATGTACGGGAGAGATGCTGCAAAAGCCAATGCTGATCTGATGAAAGCACGGTGGGAGCGAACACAGCTCCGCAGTCCGATCAACGGCGTAGTGGATAATACCGTGCCGAATGTTGGCGAGATGGCTCCGCCCGGAGTGCCGATTGCTCGAGTGGTGAATACGATAACGATCAAGATACAGGCAGAAATTCCTGAATTGTATTCTGGAATGATCAAAGTAGGTACCGTTGCTTCCGTAGCTTTCGACGCCGTTCCTGGTGAAGTATTAAATGGGAAAGTGACATTTGTCGGTTCAACAGTTTCATCGGCAAACCGCACAATGCTTATTGAAATATTGCTGCCCAATCCTCACGGAAAAATAAAACCGGAAATGGTTGCAAAAGTAAATCTTATCCGTCAGAAAAAAAATAATGCGATCCTTGTCAGCGAAAATCTCGTTCAGTTAGTCGACCGCGATCGGTACATCGTATATATCGATAAGAACGGAACAGCAGAGGAACGGCGAGTTACCATCGGCGGCCGTCAGGGCAATCAGGTTGAAGTGACCGGCGGATTGAAGATCGGCGAACGATTGATCGTATCGGGATATCAAAAATTGATCAACGGCTCGCCTGTTGTCATAACGGAATAAGGGAGACAATCACAATGAAAATATGGGAAATAGCAGTTGATAATAAAGTAGCAGTATATCTGTTGATGGTGTTGATCGTCATTTTCGGATATACATCGTACACCGGATTACCGCGCGAGGCGACACCGGATATCACTATTCCACTCGTTATCGTTTCAACTCCTTACATCGGCGTCTCTCCTATCGACATCGAAGGATTGATCTCACAGCCGCTCGAACGAGGGTTAAAAGGTTTGAAAGATATCAAACAAATTTCATCCGTTTCCAAAGAAGGACTTTCAACAATTCGAGTAGAATTCAATACCGGCATTGATGTTGACGATGCACTCCGTCGAGTCCGTGATAAGGTCAATTCAACACGAGGACTTTTACCGGCTGATATTCTCGATCCAATTGTTTCGGAAATAAATTTCAGCGAGTTTCCAATCATGTACGTGAACGCAGTGGGAGATGTTGGTGTAGCACGATTGAAAAAGATCGCGGAAGATCTGCAGGATAAAATTGAAGGGATACAAGGTGTCCTTCGCGCAGATGTCACCGGCGGATTGCAACCCGAAATTCAAGTGAACGTTGATGTCTATAGGATGAACGCCTACCAGGTAAGTTTTGATGATGTATCGGGAGCGATCCGAGCAGAAAATCTTTCCATTCCCGGCGGAACAATTGAAACAGAGGAAAAAAATCTCACGGTGCGCGTCCCCGGTGAATTCAAACAAGTGAAACCGTTGGAGAATATTGTTTTAAAGATCCAGAATGGAAAAGCGATCTATCTGCGAGATGTTGCAACGGTTGATTATTCCTTTGAAGATAGGACAACATATGCTCGATTGAACGGCAATGAAGTTGTTTCTCTTGCTGTACGAAAACGTGCCGGCGAGAATCTCATTCGTATTGCCGATGAAGTTAAAGCAATTGTTGCAACAGAGCAAAAGAGTCTTCCCGACGGAATTAAACTGGAAATATCCAACGATCAATCCCGTTTCATTAAAAGAATGGTGCACGAACTGGAAAATAGTATCTATACCGGAATGTTCCTGGTTGTTGTAGCACTCTTTATGTTCTTCGGATTCAAAAATTCTTTATTGATCTCCACTGCAATTCCGCTCTCAATGTTTATTGGGTACATCGTTCTTGGTGCAATGGGAATCACATTGAACGTTGTCGTTCTATTCGGTCTCGTTCTGGCGCTTGGAATTCTTGTGGATGATGCCATCGTCGTTATCGAAAATACATATCGCCATCAACAGGAATACGATGAAGAACCGAATACTGCGGCGAAAAAAGCAGCCGGTGAAGTTTTTGTTCCTGTGTTTACTTCAACAATAACGATTCTCTCGGCATTTATTCCTCTCCTCTTCTGGCCCGGAATCGTCGGTGAATTTATGAAATTCCTGCCGATCACGTTGATCGTTACGTTGACTGCATCGCTCTTTGTTGCCTACGTTATCAGTCCTGTACAAGCAGCAGAATTCATTAACTATCAAAAAGAAATAAAGAAGGCTCGGTACAATCTTGACCATCCTCATTGGTATAAAAAATATAATCCGTTGACCATTCTCTATCATAAGGTAGACGAACAATTTTTTCCTTGGATGCAGAAGAATTATGTTGAAACTTTAACGTGGACATTACATAATAAATGGAAAACGATCTGGGGTTCATTCGGACTATTATTGACGGTTATCATACTCTTCGGTCTCTTCAACAAAGGAGTTGAATTCTTTCCAAATACTGAACCATCACAGGTGAGTATCAGCATTGAATGTCCGTCGGGATCATCGCTCGAAGTCACCAATGGAATATCGAAGATTCTTGAAGAGCGATTAAAATCAATTCCCGGACGCAAGGATGTTGAATTTATTGGCGCAAGTGTCGGTACGTCGGACGATATGTTCGATTTCGGCGGACAAGGAACTTCGAACAAAGGTAGAGTAGCCATCAATTTTTACGAGAAAGATCGTCGCTCGCAAAGCACGTTTGAAACAATGGAAGAGATCCGTAAAACAACGCTCGGCATCGCGGGTGCAGAACTTCGCTTGACAAAACAACAAATGGGACCTCCGGTTGGTTCTCCGGTCAGTGTTGAAGTCTCTGGCGAAGATTACGCGCAGCTAGCAACAATCAGTAAACAAATACGAGAAAAGATCAAAGATATTCCCGGTCTCGTTGATCTGAAAGATGACTATAATACCGGACGTCCCGAGGTGGAAATCATCGTTGATCGCGAAAAAGCGGGACTATTTTATACGAGCACAGGACAAATTGCATCAACAGTGCGAGCAGCAATTGCCGGAGTAGAAGCTTCGAAATATCGTGTTGGTGAAGATGAATACAAGATACGCGTACGATTAAAAGAAGATCAACGCACTGCTCCGGCAGACCTTGAGAATCTCCGTATTAATTTCATGAATCGTCGCGGACAATTATTATCAATTCCACTGACATCTGTTGCTGATATCCGAAGAACAACATCGGTCACTGATATTCGCCGCAAAGATCAGAAACGCGTGATCACTGTGAGCGGCGATGTTTCCGGAAGAGTTCAATCTGAAGTGCTGAACGATGTAAAATCACGCATTGCAGAAATACCGCTTCCAAACGGTTATGCAGTAAAATTGACCGGTTCTCAGGAAGAGCAGAAAAAAGCGTCGGATTTTCTTAGCAGTGCATTTATCATTACGTTGCTGCTTGTATTTTTAATTATGGTCATGGAATTCAATTCAATGAAAGTTCCATTTGTCATAATGCTCTCAGTGATTCTTTCCCTGATCGGAGTGTTGTTTGGTCTTTTGGTGACACAAACCCCGCTCAGTATAATGATGACCGGTGTTGGTATTGTTGCTCTTGCCGGAATTGTTGTTCGGAATGGAATCATCCTTCTCGACTTTGTGAATCACAAACATAAAGAAGGCGGTATGTCCCTTGATGAAGCATTGGTCGAAGCAGGACGGGTTCGTTTACGGCCGGTTATTCTTACTGCAGCTGCTGCTGTGCTAGCTTTGATTCCAATGGGGACCGGAGTTGATTTCAATTGGGCAGAGTTACGTTTTGTTTCCGGATCTGAAAGTGCAGGATTCTGGCGTCCGCTTGCTGTTGCGATCATTTTCGGATTAACGATCTCGACATTTTTAACGCTTATCGTCGTTCCGACAGCATATTCACTTGTTGATGAGTATACTGAAAAAACAAAGACTTGGATACGAAAGAGATTTTCAGAAAAGGAATATTAGAAGAATTACAATTGACCGTCACCTTGAAGGTGACGGTCAATGTAGAAAACAAAAAATCCCGATCAGTTCTGATAGGGATTTTTTTGTTTTCAGTGAAACAGTTGCAAACTATTCTATGTAAACAAATTGATTGTTTTTCGTTCTCTCGTAATCATTTCATTAAAACCATTTTTTTCATTTCAGAATAATTACCAGCATTCAATCGATAGAAATAAACTCCGTTGCACAATGCCGAAGCGTTGAACGTTGTGCGATATTCTCCCGCATCTTGTCGTTGATTCACTACTGTTGCAACCTCTCTTCCCACTACATCATAAATTTTTAACGTTACCATTGTGCTTGCGGCTACTTGATATGTAATTGTTGTTGTTGGATTGAAAGGATTCGGATAATTCTGATTAAGAGTATATACGTTTGCAGCTATTTGTTTTGGATGAACGAATGTTCCTGTTCCATTTGTTGTGCCTTTGGTTACCGGCGATTTTTTAACAAAGTTACTCGAACCATCGGGCACTCGTGCATACGAAGTATCATTACCAAGTGCAGGAATTGCGACAGTATCAATCAACAATCCTGCTGCATTTTCAAGCCAAACCGTTTCGCCGTTGTTCGAGATTCCAAACCCCGATGTATCTCCAGTAAATGTTGCAGTATCGGTGAGAATGTATGCGAATCCTTTCGCAGAAAGAATGGTTCCGTTCGGGAATAGTTTTTTGGATTTTGTTCCCCCTTTAGCTCCGCTATCATAAATTTTGTAGCCGCTGATGTCTATTGATGATGTTGATGAATTATAGACTTCAATCCAGTCAAGATTACCGGGAACACCGCGGGAAAATACTTCATTGATTTTCACAACTGATTGAGCGTTGATATTTGCAATCAATAAGAAGGTTGTGATCGACAATATTAAAAATCTTAGATTAATTTTCATAATACACCTCAATACATTGAATTTTTCAGATTAGTCAAGTTTATATCACAAGAACATATATTAATAATACTTCGAACTTGCAATAACTGCAAGCCCGAAATTTGACTCGTTTTAGTCTCAAGGACATTTATGTCCTTTTAAAGGAAATAAAAAACTGTTCACAGATCAACTTCTTTTTTGACGAACTTAAATATCCTATATTACCATTGCCTAATGGTCAGATAGTAATTGAAGATTTTTCTTAAATTTTTTACCAATCCCCACTCTTATGCTTAATATTGCACTTTTCGGCCCACCGGGCGCAGGTAAAGGAACCCAATCGGAGTTCCTCATAAAAAAATATAATCTATTTTACATATCAACCGGAGATCTGCTGCGGAAAGAAATAGCAGCTAAAACCATTTTGGGACTGGAAGCCCAGAGCATCATATCGGCGGGAGGTCTTGTTTCAGACGAGATCATCGTTCAGATCATCGAAAAAACAATCACGGAAAATCCGGAAGCGAATGGTTTTTTATTTGACGGATTTCCTCGAACATACATTCAGGCATATATTCTTGAAGGATTAATGTTAAAGTTGAATACATCTCTCACTTGTCTGATCAGCCTTAATGTTTCGGAAGAAGAATCTGTTGCCCGTCTGTTAAACAGAGGAAAAACTTCTGGTAGAACTGATGATAATGAAACGGTGATTAGAAACAGACTGAAAGAATACAACGAAAAAACATTGCCCGTGCTTCAGTTCTACAAAGAGAAAGGTATTTGCCACGATGTAGACAGCTCCGCATCGATCGAACATGTCAGAGATGAAATTGCGAATATCATTTCAAAGGAGTTGCAAAAAAAACTATTAAACATCGTGTTATTTGGATATCCCGGATCGGGCCGCGGTTCACAAGGAAAAGCACTTTCTGAACGGTTCGGTCTTGAATATGTTGCAACAGGAGAAATGCTTGAGCGCGAAATAAAACAACGCACACCTCTCGGTCAGAAGATCATTTCGATGTATGAGAACGGCAATCTTGTTCCGGATGAAATTGTCGTTCAGTTGATCGAAAAAAAACTTGCAACATCAAAAAATGTGAAGGGCTATATTTTCAAGGGTTTTCCCCGAACGCTCGTTCAATCCTATATTCTCGACGGATTGCTGCGAAAACATGGTTCATCGATCTCAAAGATCATCGAGATCGAAGTCCCGGCGCTTGAATTGATCAATCGGCTAGATGAACGAAGTAAAACAGACCGGTGCATGCCGTACGATGATAGTACTTCTAAGATCGTAAAACGGCTAAAAGAACACGAAGTAAAAACTGTTCCGGTAATTGCAAAATACAACCAGCTGCATGGTGTAACGAAAATTAACGGCGTCGGTACGTTTCAGGAAGTATTCGAGCGTCTTTCATTCGAGATCGAGAATGGTTTTAAGAACATGAGATGAATAAAAAAGCCGCATGAATTTCAATTCACCCGGCTTTCTGCATAAGAAAATAATTTATTCTATTTCAACTTCGTAACAAACTCATCCAGAATAGTGGATAGACTTGGCTCACCGATCTCCTGAAGATCGTATGTCACCCGAAACGTCGGTTTCTTGATCTTGACAATTCTGTTCAGATCGATCGGAGTTCCGATGATCACTGCATCACACGGCACTTTGTTGATGGTAACTTCGAGATCTTTCACCTGCTTATCACTGTATCCCATTGCCGGCAGAAGTATTCCGATCTTTGGATACGTTTCGAATGTCTTCTTGATTTCACCAGTAGCATACGGACGCGGATCGACCAGTTCTGATGCACCAAATTTCTGAGCTGCTACTGTACCAGCTCCGAATTTCATTTCGCCGTGCGTTAATGTCGGACCGTCTTCAATGACGAGAACACGTTTTCCAGTAATTTTCTCACCATGTTCAATACCAATCGGTGAGGCTGCGTCAACAATTTGTGCATGGGAATTGACTGATCGAATATTTTCCCGAAGCAAAGTGACCGACTCCGGCGACGCAGAATCAATCTTGTTGATGATAACAACATCGGCCAATCGGAGATTTGCTTCACTTGGAAAATACGTTAACTCATTACCAACACGGAGCGGATCGGCGACCACAATATGAAGATCCGGTGTATAAAACGGAAGATCGTTATTGCCGCCATCCCACAACACCACATCTGCTTCTTTTTCTGCCTGTGCAAGAATTGCGGCATAATCAACACCTGAATAGATGATCGTTCCGCTCGAAATATGCGGCTCGTATTCTTCCATTTCTTCAATAGTGCAGTTGTGTTTCTTCAGATCCGCAACCGAGGCGAACCGCTGTACTTTTTGTTTTTCCAGATCACCATACGGCATCGGGTGACGCACAGCAACAACTTTGTATCCCATCGCTTGCAAGAGTGCAGAAACTTTCCGGGTTGTTTGACTCTTTCCGCTTCCTGTACGTACAGCGCAAACCGAAATCACCGGTTTTTTGCTTTTGATCATTGTTCTACCCGCACTTAAAATTTTGAAGTGCGCACCGGCGGCCGTAGCACGTGAACCAATACTCATTACATGGTTATACGTAACATCGCTGTAGGAAAAAACAACTTCATCAACGGAGAATTTTCCAATTAACTCTTCAAGATTCTTTTCTTCAAAAATTGGTATCCCTTTCGGATATAATGATCCCGCTAATGCAGCGGGATATTTTCGTCCGGCAATATCCGGAATTTGTGCGGCGGTAAAAGCAACAACATTATACATCGGATTATCGCGATAGATCATATTAAAGTTATGAAAGTCTCTGCCTGCCGCTCCTACAATCAGTGTGACGATTGGCTTATTTTTTGACATATTGTATTCCTTCAAATTTGAGTTTAAAATAATTTCGTTGTGTGTATTCGGCGAAACAAAAAAGTCAGTCGAGCGAAAGCACTACCCGTTCAATTCGCTCGCATGCCCAGTCGATCTCCTCTTTCGTGATCACAAGAGGTGGGGCAAAACGGATGACATTTTCATGGGTTTCTTTGCAAAGAATTCCTTCCTTCATCAATCGTTCGCAATACGGACGAGCTTTCGTATCGAGCACGAAACCAATCCATAAACCACGGCCGCGAACTTCTGCGATATGCTTGCTTTTAATCGCCCTCAGTTTTCCCATAAAATAATTACCGAGTTCGAACGAACGTTCAATAAGATTTTCATCTTTCAATACTTTCAACGCAGCGCATGCCACTGCAGCCGCAAGTGGATTCCCGCCGAACGTTGAACCGTGATCGCCGGGATGGAAAACGCCAAGCACTTCTTTCGACGAAAGAACCGCTGAGACAGGATAGAATCCGCCGCTCAATGCCTTGCCGATGATGACCATATCGGGACGAATACCATCGTATTCAAACGCGAACATTTTTCCGCTGCGGCCAAGTCCTGCCTGAATTTCATCACAGATCAACAGCACATTGTTCTCTTTGCACAGCCGTGCTGCTTCTTTCAAGTAACCTTCCGGAGGAACAACGATTCCTGCTTCACCCTGGATCGGTTCAACGAGAAATGCTGCGGTATTTTTATTGATGGCTGCTTTCAGTGCATTAATGTCGCCATACTTTACGATTGGAAATCCGGGAGTGAATGGACCAAATCCGTCTCGATACTGAGCATCGGTTGAGAAGCTCACAATCGTCGTTGTGCGTCCGTGAAAATTATCTGCGGCGCAGATAATCTCCGCTTTCCCTTCCGGAATCCCTTTCACTTTGTAGCCCCATTTACGGGCAGCTTTCACGGCGGTCTCGACTGCTTCTGCACCGGAATTCATCGGCAGCGACATTTCGAATCCGGTCATATCGTGAAGTGCTTT
>DMPG01000081.1 GCA_003456055.1 Bacteroidota bacterium
TCTAAATATTGGGATAAAGTCGTGATGTCCAAAGAAATGAAAGAACAAATGACTTCGATGGCGTTGGATGAATATTCTAAACTTGCAGTATAACAATTCGATTATGAAATGCAATAAACAACAACGTCCCGAATTCGGGACGTTGTTGTTTTAAAAACATTTTTATCTTTTAATGAGCAGATGCGGTTGACGATTCATAATCAATCCCTTGCGCCTTTAATACATTCTTTGCTTTAATGGAGAAATATGCAAGATATGCAAACAGGAAGATCGTAATAATGTATGACAGGTGAATATTATTTAATGCATCACTCAACCAGCCCTGGAATGGAGGAATAATTGCCCCGCCGAGAATCATCATAATAAGAAACGTAGAACCTTGACTGGTATATTTTCCTAATCCGGCAACAGAGAGCGCAAAAATACAAGGCCACATTACTGAACAGAACAATCCACCACTAATAAAAGCAAAAATAGCAAGTTTTCCGGTTGTTATCATACCAATGCTCATAGCCGTAATTCCAAATAGCGAAAAGATCAACAATGTCTTTGCCGGTTTTTCCTCACCAAGAAAGAACCCGACAACCAAAACTGCGATTGCAATAGCGTAAATATAGAGATCGCTAACATCGGTTCCGCCAAGAATATTTGCACCGAGCACAACGGCAAATGCAAAATATGGAACAACCACGGTAAGAATGTTTTTCCACATTTTTGAAAGATTAAAAACTGTAATCGATCCCGTCCACCGGCCGATCATTAAACTTCCCCAGAAAAGAGAGATAAAATGAGCTATTTGCGATTCTTGATATCCGCCAAATTCCGGAAGTTTTAGTAATGCACCTAAATTACTTTGGATCGTAACTTCAACTCCGACATACACAAAAATTGCGATCATACCAAAAACAAGCTGAGGATATTTTAACGCACCGATTCCAGCTTCAATCTTTTCGTCTTGCGTTATCGTTGGCAGATCTGAAAATATGAAGAACAATGCTACGGCAATAAACAGTCCGGCTAAAAGCATATACATTTGGTTGACCGAACTAATATCAACATCAACATTGCTGCCAATTCCGCCAAAAAGAAAATAACTGACGATCAGCGGTCCAATGGTTGTCCCGAATGAATTGACTCCGCCGGCAAGATTCAATCGATGTGCGCCGGTTCGTGGATCACCAAGAGCAATTGCAAATGGCTGTGCGCAGGTTTGTTGAAGAGAAAATCCTAAGGCAATGGTAAATAAGGCGCTAAGAATCAACCAATAGTTTCCGGTGTTAACAGCTCCAATCATTGCAATTGCGCCGGCGGCTGAGAAGAACAAACCGTATGCGATACCCATTTTATAGCCTATCTTGTTCAAAATATCGATCTTGATTAATCGCTCTATTAAATAGAGTGCGAGTGAGCCGACAAAATAGGCAAGGTAGAACGCCAGGTCGATCAATTGCGATTGGAATTGCGTCAATTCAAAATGTTTTTTGCAGAATGGAATGAATACACCGTTTGAAGCGGCGAGAAATCCCCAAAAGAAAAACACGGTGATCAATGTGCCGAATTTAGACTTGTTTGCAGCTGAAGTAGCCATTGTTGTTGTTGTTTTGTGATTGGAATTGTTTATATGCTCGGCTACGTTACAATTTTATAATGAAGAATTCAATATATTTTATGAGATCAATTTGAATGGAGATATTTTTTTTGTACTTTAGACAATAAGGGGAGGTAACCGACTCCTCTTTTTTATTGTTTACGAAAACAAGCCTTGCGAAGGTTAAATCACACCTTCTATCTAACCTTCGCAAGATTTAAAAACTATGAATATATTTCAATCGATCATTCTCGGAATCATTCAAGGCCTGACCGAATTTCTACCCATTAGCAGCACTGCGCATTTACGAATTGTGCCGGCATTACTGGGATGGAACGATCCGGGAGCTGCTTTTACGGCAGTGATTCAATTTGGGACGCTTGTTGCCGTCTTTATCTATTTTAGGAAAGATATCCTCGCTATCACCGGCGCAGTGATCAAATCAATTCAAACACGAAACATCTCTTACAATCGTGAAGCAATACTGGGCTGGATGATCGCATTTGGAACGATACCGATCGTGTTTTTCGGTTTACTGTTTAAGAAGAACATCGAAACAAATCTTCGTTCGTTGTATGTGATTAGTGCATCAATGATCATTCTTGCCGTAGTGCTGATGATCGCCGAAACAATCGTAAAAAAAAGAGACGCCTTAAAGATAAAACAAAAATCGCTTGATGATATTTCATGGAGAGATGCTATTCTGATCGGTTTTGCACAAGCGGTTGCATTGATCCCCGGCTCATCTCGTTCCGGCACAACGATCACCGGAGGATTGTTTATCGGGTTAAACCGTGAAACGAGCGCGCGGTTTTCATTTTTACTTTCACTGCCATCCATCTTTGCGGCAGGTATGTTGGAGCTCGTAAAAGAACGCGAATTGTTGCTCTCTTCAGATATCGGATTCATAAACCTTGCCGTTGCAACAATCGTATCGGGAATTGTCGGGTATGCTTCAATAGCATTCTTGTTGAACTATCTTAAAACACATTCCACCTATATTTTTATTGTATACCGAATTATTGTTGGATTTGGTTTGTTATACCTTCTGAATGCCGGAATTTTATCACCTTTATAATCAAATTGAAATTATGGAATTAATAAAAGAGTTTTTCGAAAAACTAAGCGACATTCAAGCACTTGTAGCGTGGGCGGGATATATTGGTCTATTCATTATCGTATTTGCCGAAACGGGTTTGCTGATCGGATTTTTCCTTCCGGGTGATTCACTGCTATTCACCGCCGGGCTGTTTGCAGCTCAAGGGTTGTTCAACATTTTTGAATTAAATGTTCTTCTCATTATTGCAGCGGTCACCGGCGATGCTGTCGGATACTACATCGGAAAAAAGGGGGGACACGCATTATATTCTCGTCAGGATTCCCGATTCTTCAAACGAAAATATCTGATCATGACAAAAGAGTTTTACGAGAAATATGGAAACTTCACAATCGTTGCAGCGCGGTGGATGCCGTTTGCGCGAACATTTGCACCAGTTGTAGCAGGGATTGCAGAAATGCCGTACACAAAATTCTTCACCTACAATGTTGTCGGCGGGACAACATGGGTTTTGAGTATGACGCTAGCGGGATATTTTCTCGGTCAAACATTTCCCTGGGTGACTAAAAATCTTGAACTTGTCATTGTTATCATTTTATTCCTGTCTGTTCTTCCTGGAGTAATAAAATATTTGCAAGTGCGGTACGGGAAGAAGCAATAATCCTCATTTGTGGAGCGGTCGAACGATCGTTCCACGCCATCAATCATAATTATTCTTATCTTTAGAGTGTTATGAAACACTCACCTCACATCCGTTTTCATGTAGACCCGATCTTTCAGAAAGAACTCGAACAGCTACCATGGAGTGTTCCGATTGCTGAGTGGCATTCGTATGGGGTAAATACGTTGAATATCAAACGAGGTATTTCTCGTCATGTTGTGATCTTTGTAAAGACAGGAAGATTTTCGTTCGGTGTGAAAGAAATCAGTGAAGATATTTCGCGAAAAGAGATCGACAACTATGAACAACTACTGTTAAAAGGGATTCATACGTTGATCCCGGCCGGATTTGTCGTACGCGAAGAACAAGCAATCCCGATTGAAACACCGATTGGAATTCAATATGAAGAAGATTTTATTGCGCATACCGTAACGGTGCTTGTGCAAAACGTTCTGCCGGATTCACTTCTGTATTCCAGAAATTTCCGAAAAGAAAACCGACAAAGAATTTGGGATGCGATCGTTCAGTTGTTCGTTCAGCTTCACATCAATGGTGTTTATTGGGGTGATGCATCGCTTGCAAACACGCTCATTAAATTCGATAAGAGAGAAATTCCGTTCATCGGAATGCAAACAATTTTGCGGGCATATCTTTCCGATGCGGAAACGGTGGAAATCCGTCCAAAACTTTCGAAATCCATGCGTGAAGCCGATCTGAATTTCTTTTTTGAATCGATGGATTGGATCCACGAAGATCTGCGTTTGAGCGGTATGATCCGTGAGAATTCAGGAACCGAGGATGATAAAATATACATCAAAGAACGATATACACAATTATATCGTGTTGAACGGAAAAAGAAAAAATTCGAACAGCAGACATCGTTCAACATCGATAAATTTCTCGGGGACATTTCTGATCCATCATATGTCGATCAATTTCTGAAGCATATTGAAGAACATAAATGGTACATGAGCGAAAAATTAAATCGTGATGTCACTCTTTTTGCAGCTACACGAGATTGGTATGACACGATCTTTGTTCCAATCTGCAGATTATTTCGTACGGAACATATCGTAGAACTCTTTAAAGGAAAAACAGCAGCCGAGCTATACATTGAAATCATGAACAACAAATATTACCTCAGTCAGCAGGCAGGGAACGACGTTGGAATGATCCCAGCAATGCATGACTATGCGATCAAGTTCGGAGCGACAGAGAAGCATGCACCAATGATAAAACAGATAACAGATAATATGCTCAGGATTCTCGGGATCAAAGAACAAAACCCGCATTCCCAAAAATGAGACAACCGTCCTTTCAATTTTTTACTTCTGAAAAATAGACCCTGTAATTTTGTTGAATTCGCAAGCATTGTTAATTATTTTATAGGCACAATAATTGCTACTAACAATAATTAACAGAGTATATAATGCAAAACCCCCAATCACGTAAAACAGCTTCCGAAATAGCAGAACTAACTTTTCAGTTGCTTGCCGATTGTCAGCACAAAGAAGAAAGGTTCGCCGAGCAATTAAAGATTACCGTTTCTGAGTTCCGTTGTTTGCGTGCATTTCGCGGTGAGAAACAACTGCAGGTAAAAGTTCTTGTGGATCGGATAAAGCTGAGCGGAAGCAGATTGACGAGGATTCTCAGCGCGTTGGAAAAACACGGATATATCATACGCACGATTGATCGGAAAGATCGTCGAAGTATCACTGTATCGCTCTCGAAAAAAGGAGTAGAACTGACCAAGACGCTCGAAGAACGATATCTTCAAATTCACGAAGATATCCTCAATGGTATTCCAAAAGACACACATGCAGCCCTTGTAGACGGATTAAGTAATATGCTTGTCTCCTTACAGAGTTGGTTGCAGGGTAAAAAGTAATTTTTTTTATCCACTTAGTTTCTATTAACAAATGTTTATTAAATCAAATACTAATGATAACAAATAAAATAGGGGCGGTCATGTCATCACATACTCATCAAACATCTTTTTTTAGTATGGCAATATTTCTGACGATCCTGTTGTTGAACACCGCCGGGTGCAAAAAAGAAGCAGATGATCTTGCGAACAGTAATTCCAATCATGCAGGAAATTCAAACTGCGTTGAATGTCATACGAATTATGCTCTGCTAAAACAGGTTCATTCACCCGACACAGCTGCGGCCGGGGGTGGATGCGGTGGCGAAACCCCGCACATAGAACCTTATGACAGAGTCTATCTTACATCCGCCGGATATGAAGCATTTTCAAAATCAACCCACGGAACAAAAGAATGCACATGGTGCCATGGCGGAAATGCTGCAACGTCCGATAAAAAATTAGCTCACACCGGCGAATTTATCCGACATCCTTCATTAAAAGCAGAAACAAAGTGTATCACCTGCCATCCATCACAATCAATAACACCAAACAGCATTCACGCCGGCGGATGGGGACAAAAAGCAATGGTGGTGTCACGGTTCGGCGTACAATCTTTTGATCAGCTCCCTGCACATCTCATTGACGGCTATGATCATAACTGTGCAAAATGCCACGGTACCTGCGGAGACTGCCACGTCAACAGGCCGAAAGCGGGCGGAGGCGGTCTGTTGAAAGGACATGAATTCATCAAGACGCCGGATATGATCGATCAATGCGTCGCATGTCATTCGAGCCGCGGCGGACATGCATTTCTCGGCATTGCATCCGGCACCGTTCCCGATGTCCATAAAACAAAATTGAATGCTACATGCCTGACCTGTCATACCGGTATAGAGCTGCACGGCAACGGAATGGTGTACGATCAACGGTACAAAGTACCGCAATTGCCGGAATGCAAAGACTGCCACGCAAACATCGGAGCAAGTAACGCGTACCATTCAACACATATGAACTCGTTCAATTGCCAGACCTGTCATTCACAGGACTATAATAATTGCGGCAGCTGCCATGTCGGCGGTGCGGGCGCAAGAATCGCTTCACACCAAAAATTTAAGATCGGGATGAACCCCATACCGGAAACAAGANNGATGGCGCCCGACAGCTGGAAAGAATACGGTGTTTCGATTTTGGCGAATTTTGATTCAAAACCGACCTACAAATACACCACTCCACACAACACCCTCCGGTGGACAACAAGAACGCAAGTGTCGGCAGGAAAATCGTGCTATGACAATTGCCACGTCATAAAAGAAGGAACGACGTACAGAAACAAGAATTTATACCTCTTCAATTCCGATCTGGAAAGTTGGGAAGTCAACGCAACAAAGAACGTTGTGGTGGACGGAAAACTACCAACGAGCTGGGGAGTTCAATAATACTTTTTCGCTCACACTATCAGAGTGAAATTCCATCACATAAACAAGAGAGGTCTCTCATGAAAAAACATAATCTGCTTTATCTTTTCTTCGTCGTGTTGTTCTTTGCCGTTGGATGCAAAGAGGACGAAGAGACACCCGTTACACCGACGACCACGATCGACGAAGCGACAGAACTTGTAAAGTATGTCGAAGCGAACGGTGATTATATCTATTCCGGAGCGTCGTTTGTTATGACCGCCGCCACCTACAAAACAGAAGTCACCGCAGACCCAACAAAGATCTATACCATTGATATTCGATCTGCGGCAGACTACACAACAAAACACCTTAAAGGTGCAGTGAATGTTACCATTCCAAACCTGCTGACACATGTGAAGACGATCAATTTTGCCAATTATAAAAATGTTGTCGTCACTTGCTATTCGGGTCAATCCGCAGCGTATTCAATTTCGCTTGTCCGCTCCGTTTTGCCCATAGCCAATGCAAATAAACTTGTGTCTTTGAAATGGGGTATGACATCCATCGATTCTCAATTTGCAACCACGACATGGTTGACCAAAATGCTGAATCCACGGGCCACGTCGTTCGTTGTCACCGATCCACCGACAAAGCCTGCAAAAGGAAATCTGCCGACACTCGCCACCGGCAAGAAAACAGGAAAAGAAATCCTTGAAGCGCGCGTTGACGCATTGCTTGCCGCCGGATACACCATCGGTATTGGTGATGCGACTGTCTATACAGCGCTGACAAATTATTTTATCATTAACTACTGGCCGGTTGCTGCATATAAAGATCCTGGACATATCGAAGGGGCTTACAACTACGATCCCGCAAGCAAGCCGTTCAAATTAGACAGCACGTTGAAAACTCTGCCGACGGATAAACCGGTTGTTCTCTATTGCTATACCGGTCAAACGAGTGCATATGTTGGTGCATACTTAAAGCTGATCGGATATGACGCAAAATCAATATCCTACGGTGGAAACAGTATGATCTACGACAAAATGAAAGCAAGTGCAAATATTCCCGCGGCAAATGTGTTCATTCCTGCAAACGAAATTAAAGGGTACAAAGATCTTTTAGAATAATTATTGAGTACCATTGATGAAGAACAACAACGCCCGGATTTGTTTCGGGCGTCGTTGTTTTCACTACCTGTCTTTTAATTCAATTTTTTGTATACTACATCATAAAACAAACATCACAATCATTACTACAGAGCAATTATGTCAACAGTCGCCCCTTCAACCGTAAAAGCATTCGACGAATCCTCGCTGGAAAAAATCGCATATAACAGCATTAAATCCATTCCAACACGGGAACAAAATGATAATTACCGGCTTGGATATCATCTTTGGCAATGGCTCTCCGCACGACAAGGAACTCTTGAGCAGGCAGTGAAGAATTCCGGTTCACGAATTCTCATCTCTGAACAAGAAACAATTACAATCATAAAACAAGAGTTACAGAAATCGGGAATCACTCTTTAATCACCATGTATGATGAAAGAAGTCCTTCACATATTGAACGATGTGATCATGGCGTTCATTCCGCTGTTTGTTGCCATCGATGTTCCGGGTGTAATACCATCGTTCATTGGATTGACGCAGGGAATGACTTTAAAAGCAAAACGGCAATTGATCATTGAAGCCACAATGACTGCCGGTGCTGTTGCGTTGATCTTTCTTGTTCTGGGAAAAGTGATCTTCAAATTTCTCGGCATTACTGAAAATGATTTTCGGATCGGTGGAGGAATCGTACTGCTCGTTCTTTCTGTTTCCGATCTGTTATTCTCTCGCGAAACAAAACGGGAAGAAGGACAATCGGTCGGAGTTGTGCCGATCGGAATTCCGTTGATCA
The DNA here is from genome assembly GCA_003456055.1 of Bacteroidota bacterium. Taxonomy (GTDB): domain Bacteria; phylum Bacteroidota; class Ignavibacteria; order UBA10030; family UBA8401; genus UBA8401. The sequence goes on from DMPG01000081.1 coordinate 8,473, forward strand.
TGGGTCCGGCTGCACTAACATCAATCATCATCATTGTCGATTTGTATGGTTATTGGATCTCGATGGTGTCGTTGCTTGTCAATCTGTTCATTGTTTGGCTTACGTTGCGAAACTCCGATTTTCTTATAAGAATTATGGGAAAGAGCGGCTCGCAAGCATTTGCAAAAGTTGCATCGCTCTTCATGGTTGCCATCGCCGTCATGATGATCCGCGTTGGAATGCAAAACATTCTCAAATAATTTTTTATGTCTTCACGATACTCTGCCATCCTTCACGAGATCCATACAGAAATTCTGCCGTTACAACATCATGGAACCGTTGCGCAATATATTCCCGAACTTGCAAAGATCGATCCGAATAAATTCGGAATGCATCTGCGTACGATTGAAGGGAACGATTTTTCTGTCGGGAATAATGAAGAACTCTTTTCAATTCAAAGTATTTCAAAAGTATTTGCGCTTGCATATACTGTTTCGTTGGTCGGAGAAACGATCTTCGAACGCGTCGGAGTCGAACCGTCGGGAAGTTCATTCAACTCACTTGTTCAGTTGGAATACGAAAAGGGAATTCCGCGCAATCCCCTCATCAATGCGGGTGCAATGGTGCTTTGCGATGTATTGATCGATAAATTGCGGGAACCGAAAGATGATATGCTTGCCTTTGTCAGAAAGTTAAGCGGGAATTCTGGTATAACATTCAATGAACGCGTCGCAGCTTCCGAAAAAGAATTTGGTTTTCGAAATGTAGCAATGGCGTATTTCTTAAAATCATTTGGCAATATTCATCACAATGTTGATGAAGTATTGGACCTCTATTTTCATATCTGTTCAATTGAAATGTCGTGTAAAGATCTCGCTGCATCATTTTTATTGTTTGCAAATCATGGAAAGATCGTTTCAACCGGTGAATCGATACTCAATAAAAGTCAGACAAAGAGGTTGAACGCGATCATGCAGTTGTGCGGATTCTATGATGAAGCGGGAGAATTTTCATTCACCGTCGGTCTTCCGGGTAAAAGCGGTGTCGGCGGAGGAATTGTTGCTTTACATCCGCATCGATATACTGTTGCAACGTGGGGACCGCGATTGAATGCAAAAGGAAATTCCGTGATGGGAATGAAAGCGCTGGAGTTACTCACAACAAAACTTGGTTCATCCATCTTTTAATTTTTTCCTTATGCTCTATTCTTAGTTGTACGAGAATTAAACTCTCGTACAGGAAATTTTTCGACAGTTCAACTGTCGAAAAACTGGAAATATCGTATGTTGCATTCCATACATTCGCCGGCACAACAACAGACTTCAGACAATCCAACACTCATTATGCTGCACGGCCGCGGATCGGATGAACAAGATCTGTTTGGATTAAAAGATCATTTTGATCCGAGATTGACCATTTACAGTCTTCGCGCGCCGCATCAGTTCGGCTGGGGAGGATATACCTGGTTCGATCTGTATGAGGATGGAAGCGTGGATGAAGAGAGTTTTCTTAACAGCACCAACGAGATCGTTACATTCATCAATACACTCGAGACAAAAAAACTCATTCTGCTCGGATTCAGCATGGGTGCGATCATGTCGTATTCCATCGCTCTTACAAAACCAACTCTGTGCAAAGGAATTGCCGCTTTAAGCGGATTTGCTCCTGCCCAGATAGAAAAAAAATATCGTTTACAGGAACTTCAAAACCTTCAGATATTTATCTCTCACGGAATACATGACCCTGTTATTCCGGTCTCATCGGCTCGAAAAACAAAAGAAATGCTTGCCGGATCCAATGCAACGGTTTCATACAATGAATACGACATGGCACATCAGATCAACGACGAATGCTTGAATGATGTGAAAAATTGGATACAAAATCTGATATAATTTAAATTATTGAATTGTGATAATTTTGTGA
>DMPG01000100.1:0-501 GCA_003456055.1 Bacteroidota bacterium
GAATCTACATCGTGATATGAACCATCGAACAGCGTTACTTTTACGTCGATCACTCTGTACCCGGCAATGATGCCATGCTCCAACGTGTCGGTAACACCTCGTTCTACTGCAGGAATGAATTTTCCCGGAACAACACCTCCAACTACTGCATCTTCAAATTCAAATCCTTCGCCGCGTTTTCTTGGTTCAATCTTAATATGCACATGTCCATATTGTCCTCGTCCGCCGGATTGTTTCTTGTGTTTAAATTCCACATCCTCGGCAACACCTTTAATTGTTTCTCTGAACGGAATGCGCGGCTCGATCAGATTCACATCAACGCCAAATTTATCTTTTAAGCGGCGAATGATGATCGCAAGATGTAATTCCCCTTGACCGGAAACAACGGTCTGCCGTATTTCAGGATCGACCTTGTAAATAAACGTCGGATCTTCTTCGTGAAGTGTATGAAGACCGCTGCCCACCTTATCTTCCTCACCTTTTACTTTTGGAATGATCGCA
>DMPG01000100.1:553-3876 GCA_003456055.1 Bacteroidota bacterium
ACCACAGCACCAAGATCGCCGGCATGGAGTTTTAAAACTTCTTTTCGATCACGTCCGTTCATTACAAAAATCTGTCCTAATCGTTCCGGTTTATCATTAGATTCGTTCACCAGATCCATTCCCGGAGTAATTGTTCCTGAATATACCTTAAAGAATGAAAGTTCGCCGACATGATGCTCAGAAACAGTTTTAAAAACGAACAACGTTGCCGGGCTCGCATCGTCGATCTTAACCTCGATCTCTTTTTTGGTATTCACATCGGTTGCAGTCACTGTTTGAATTTCCATCGGCGGCGGGCAGTAACTTGAAACAAATTCCAATACATTCAACACACCAACATTCGTCGATGCCGAAGAGGCGAATGTCGGATAAATTTTTCGATCGAGCAGCGCTTGGTGAAGTCCTTTTCGAATTTCCTCATCCGCAAGCGTTCCATTGGTAAGGAATTTATCGAGCATAACTTCATCTGATTCTGCGATCTTTTCGATCAATTCTTCATGAAGTTTTGTTGTCTTCTCTTTTAAGTCAGCCGGAACATCTTCTTCGGTATAAATACCGTTGCCATTCGGGATGAACCGAAGCATTTTCATTTTCACTACATCAATAATTTCTTTTGCACCGGCTCCGGTCTTTACCGGAAATGTAACAACCGTTGCATCACTGCTTAACCGTTCACGGATGGAGGCAAATACTTTATTAAAATCAGCATTGTCACTGTCAATTTTGTTGATGACAAATAACGATGGTAGTTTATATCCTTTAACGTGCTCCCAAACGAATTCCGTTCCGACTTCAACTCCCTCAAATGCACGTACGAATGTCACCGCACTGTCTGACACTCGCAGCGATGCTTTTACTTCACCGGTGAAATCAGTGTACCCGGGAGTGTCGAGCATGTTGATTTTGATATTGTTTACATCGGTGGTGAGGAGTGAAGAGTTAATGGAGATTTTTCGTTCGATCTCGTCGGGGTGATAATCGGAGATCGTATTTCCATCTTCGATCCTTCCTTGACGATTGATAATTCCGGTGGAGAATAACGCGGCTTCGGAAAACGATGTTTTCCCGCAGCCGCCGTGCCCAATAAGGGCGATAGTCCGAATCTGTTGAGAGGTATACTCTCGATAATTATTATGTTGACCCACAGCAAGCTCCTTTTACTCGTATGCTGCTAATGAGGAGTCACCGCTGCAGACGATGATGAGTAGATTGTTATAGAGATGTGATTTGAATGTTTACAGCTTAATCTTCGTACTGAGACGGTCGTACCCCGAGTGCTCGATTGAAGAACGATGTGATTCCTCGTATCACTCCGCCAAGAGAGTTCATTACTTCCATGATAGGCGATTCGATGGCATCCTGAACGCGTCGTTCAAACGCAGCAACATTGTCCGCAACACCTTTCAATGTCTCAACTGTACTATTTAACATGACGATCTGTTCGTCAAAATTTTCTACGATCACTCTGATTTTTTTGGTGATCACTTCCAGATTTTCCAGTGTTGGAATTATCCGAGTCGCAACTTCTTTCAAATTCAGGTCGATGGTGCCCAGCAGATCACGCAATTTTACCAGCACCACCATCGCATAGATCGACACACCGGAGAGCAGAAACAGCACAATAATTTGTGCAATAGTTAAAAAATTTTCCACGGGTTGCTCCCTTGTTTAATTTTTATTTTTCTCTGAATGTCCTTTACCTCGTACATCCGTAAGGATCTTTTCAGCATCACCGAGCAGTGATTCTGCCCGTTTTTTTGCTTCGGTGATTAGTACTTCCGATTTTTTCTTTCCTTCATTGATAATATCAACGGCTTTATGTTTTGCCGCACTTACGTACTCTTCGGCGCTATCGATCGCTTCACCGGTTTTGTTCTTTATATCAGCCCGAAGTTCTTTTCCAGGTTTTGGTGCATATAACAATGCAACGATTCCGCCGATGACAGCACCTGCAAGAAAGCCTACGAGGAAACCTGTTTTTGCACCCTCATCATTACCATTATTGTTTGCCATATCTGCCTCTATAGATAAACGGATTATTTTTGTATGAATGACTATTTAGAAAGTGAATAAAAATTCAGGAAAAAGCAACACGCAGAGATAATATTTAAATTATCCCTGCGTGGGTTTCATTACCGCACTCTCTTCTTATGACGCATTTTACGAAGACGTTTTTTGCGTTTGTGGGTTGCCATTTTATGACGCTTACGCTTTTTACCGCTTGGCATACCAACCTCCTTTCGAGATTAATGTTGTTCAAGGATTTGTTGGGCGCGCAGCCCAGCCGTGGATTGAGGATCTATTGCTATACATTGTTTAAACCATTTTTTGGCTTCAGTCATATTCTGGCTGCTCAATTGAATAATGCCCAAATTGAACATCGCCATCTGATGCTTAGGATCTTTTGTAATAACGGATTCGATCTCTTTGACCGCCTGAGCGAGGTTCCCTGTCTCAAAATAGCAAATCCCGAGATCGACACGAGCATCGCTGTTTGCTGGATTGAGCGAGAGATATTTTTTATACATTTCAACTGCACGCGGATAGAACTTTGCATCGTGCAAAGTGTTTGCAAATTGCAACACTGTTTCCTTGTTGTTTGGATTTGCCGCAAGTTGTTTTTCAAGTTCTGTTATTGTCGTAACGATTGCCGGATCAATCGGCATTTGTTCCTGCGTTTGGGATTGTGCCTGGGTCTGAGATTCCAAATTCGATTGCCCACTACGCTGAACGCTTCCCGAGGGTAAGTTCATTGCTTCGTAGACAAACATCGCAACACCATACACAATAAACATCCCGAGAACGATCTTAAGCCATTGCGGAATACCGTAAGGTTCTTTCTTTATTGATTTTGCTGAAACGTCTTCTGCTCCAAAGGATTTTTTTTCAATGACCAATTTACTTCCGCATGCTAAACAGGATGTGCTCGTTAACAGATTAACAACTCCACACGAAGAACATACGATGCTATCAGATTTATTTTCCAAAAAAATTATCCCAATATTTTCATTAAATTTTCGTTCACTACAGATTTTAGTTCTTTTGACACTTTAAAGATAGGAACATAATGATCTTGTACCGGAACTTGTGCTCCCGTCCGAGGATTGCGGGCCATTCTGCCTTTACGTTTCTTCACTTTAAAACTTCCGAATCCTCTGATCTCGATATTTTTCCCATCACGCAGGGAAGCAATTACCGTTTGGATGAATCCATCAACAACTGCTTCCGTCTCAACTTTGGTCAGCCCTGTTCCGGATGCAATCACATCTACGATGTCAGCTTTTGTCACGTTAGCTCTCCTCTTATTGTGGAAGATGATACCG
>DMPG01000274.1:0-213 GCA_003456055.1 Bacteroidota bacterium
CGTATATCCATACCTCCCTTGTGTTCTAACGGCGGCAATGATGGCACAAGAACGGGTTTTAAATTACCATCTAATGATGATGGTTGAATTGCTCCAAAAGTATTTTGCGGCAGAGCACTGAATGCAGACAAGATGCTTGCCGACAGCAGAAAATCACGTCGTTCCATTCGAATTTATTTCCTTAAGAGTGAAAAAATATGATATTTATGTATT
>DMPG01000274.1:288-3457 GCA_003456055.1 Bacteroidota bacterium
TGAGTGCTGATCGTACGTGTAATCATTGCTCCAAACGGAAATATTTTTTATTTTGGACCCATAAACCTATCGCCGTTAAAGTGAATCATATGTTCCGGTATGTTTGCTAACCAAACTTCTGTTTCCCACGCGATGTTGTTTGAATGTTTTTTGAATTCTGCAAAATCAGGAAAAGCTGTTACGTANNTTCGCAGCCTTACACTCTTTTAGGAATTCTTCTAACTCCACAATTCGTTTTGGTGAAACGGGTCCGTGTGAAGTAACAGCTTCAATTAGGAATAACCAATTTTTTACAGAGTCATAAATAATAACGTCTGGCAATTTGCCGTGTTGGTCGACTGGAATTCCTAATTGTTTTAACATACTTTCATCAACGTATAAATTTTTTTTCGCCGTATCGCCTAAATATAAAACAGAACCGCCATTTGCAAAACGCGCTGCAAAATTGTGAATAATAGCGGCTTGGACTTCGTTATGTTTTCCAGCGGAAAGCCTTAGAATCTTTCCATTACTGAGTTTAACAGGAATTAATATTTGTTTCCGTTCCCTTTTGTACTTCTTTGATAGATTTCCTTCTTCTGAGATAAATTTTTTAACCGCCTTTTCCCAGTTTTTTGTTCCGAAAGTTTTGATTGTTTCTAATGCTCCTTGTGACAATGCATAATGAGCGTTCGGACTATTCACAGGCAGCTTAGGATTATCGGGGTTGTAGTCTGCAACTCTTGCTTGAACAAATTGATGTAATACTTGTCTACGAAAAGTTTCACGGGTATTCGGCGCATATTCTTTTCCGTATACAGCAGCCACAAAAGCCATTATACCTTTTGTAACTTTTTGACTGGTTCTTGTTGATTTACTCCATTTACCACGTGGCTTAATTCCGCACAACGCTAATAGTGTATATGCTGAAATTTCGTTTTGCTGGGCAATAGGAAGGCCCAATTCTTTTAATATTTTTTTTGCGTCGATTATTTTATTCATAAAGGTTTGCTGTGAGTTCAAATTGTTCAATTACCACTCTATTTGTATTTTCTATCGAAAAATTATTTGAAAGAATGATATTGTTTCCAATCTCCTTTATTGTTGCAAGGGGAGGCAAAGCTATGTCTCTGAGTTCAGTAGCACTCACATTTACATTTCCATTAAAAATTCTGAAGTATGAATTAAAAAGAGCACTATTTAGTAAAGCACATAATCCAATCACTTCATTTCTGTCTAACTGACCTTTGGGGCGGTAAATATAATTTACCTTGTTCTCAATACCGATATATTCTGATTTAATAACATTACAAAAATAAGGGGCGGCGATTAAGCGGTTCTTATCATCTTTACTGCTAAATCGTCTTAAGAAAACGTAGTTTTTATTTGGAATTAAAATTGTTTTAGATTCATTTTCAATTCTTACATATTGTCCTTTGTCGGGTTTTGAAATAGGCCATTCTAGAATCATTTGTTTTACATTGTGCAGCCAAAATAATGGAGCAAGAAAGACTGTCCCATTTTGAAAATCCTCGTGAATGTATTGCTTATTTCTAAAAGCAACAACCGGACCAGTTGAAATTTGAATATGGTATTTGTTTAAGTTACCATCCCATTTTTTGAAAATATTCAAAATTGATTCTTCAAAATCATTAGTTGGTAAGTATAGAATTTTTTCATTGGATGCTAAATCAATCAATATTTTTTGTTTGATTGTTTTAGTTTCTGGAGTATGAATATCTCTTAACCCTTGCGAAGAAGAAATGACAACACTATGATTGGGATTTGCTTTCTCTTTGCGTTTTCCTTTAATAATAACCGTCTCTTGCAATACTTTGTCTCTATTGAATGTGTCTTTACGGGAAACAAATAAATGTACATTATCGATTTCAATTATTTTAAAGAAAAACTCACGAAACAGTTTAAAATAACTACCCGAAGCATAACTTCGAGGAGTTATGAAAATAAGCTCTCCGTTTAATTTTAGGAGTTTAGCTGAAACAGCCATAAAAATTGCGTAAATATTTGGATGACCGTTTACAACATCTTTGGCGGCGATAGCCCGTTTATCATCTATAGGTAGTTTAAAATAAGGTGGATTAGAGATAATTATATCGAATGGCTCTACTTTTTCCGAAAACAAATTCCCATTTTCAGAAAGATATTTTGCATTTTCAAGGATAAAATCTTTTGTAAGTAATGAATAACGAAAATCGATTTTTTTCGATTTCAGCCAATTTTTTAAATAAGCAATCGATTTTTTTGATAAAGGAATCAAAGCGTTGTCAGTTTCATAAACAACTAATTCTATTAATTGTAGTTTACTATTGACGGTTAGATATTCGACTAAAGCACACGTTAAAATTGCAGTTCCACAACCAGGATCAAGAATACGCACCGAACTATGCTGAAATTCAGTAAAAGAACCCATTAATTTCGCAATCTCGAGTGGAGTAAAGAATTGCCCATTCTCTTTTTTATGTTCCTGATTTACCAATGATGTATAAAGCGTTCCCAACCTGTCCGCAAAATGACTAGGAAGCTCGTTGTCTATTGGTTGCATGGATTTATTATTTATTTTTGACAATAGCATTAATTTTCTTTTCAGATACTGATTTGTTTAGGATTTCTCATCACTCAGAGGTCAAACCAGCTCTTCGTCATCTTCTCCAACGCACCGTTCTCATTCTTATGATGATATTCGTTTGAGTGCTGATCGTACGTGTAATCGTTGCTCCAAACAGAAATATTTTTTTCAATCTGCGCAAGAGCATCGGTGATATAATTTACCTCTTCATCTGTTGTTGTAGGGTGAAGCGAGATACGTATCCACCCCGGTTTTTCAGAAAGATCACCCGCGTCAATTTTATCGGTGATGGATTTGGAATGCAGCGGATCAACATGAAGCAGATAATGTCCATACGTTCCCGCACACGAACATCCGCCGCGCGCCTGAATACCAAAACGATCATTCAATAATTTCACCACAAGATTGTAATGAATGTTGTCAAGATAGAAGGAGAACATGCACAACCGATCTTCAATGTTGTCCGCCAACAGATTTAGATGTGGAATTGCACGCATCTTTGTAAACATCAGTGCAGCCAGCTCATGTTCGCGCGCTGCAATATTGTCAACGCCCATTTGGTCTTTTAACTGTACGGCGAGAGAAGCTTTGATCGCCTGTAAA
>DMPG01000274.1:3490-10699 GCA_003456055.1 Bacteroidota bacterium
GTGCCGCCGCCTGGCTGATCGGGCGATGTCAGATTATAGAGATGTTTATCGAACAAAAGAATTCCCGGTGTTCCCGGTCCGCCGAGAAATTTATGCGGAGAAAAAATGATCGCATCCAATTTTTCCATCGGATCGGCAGGATGCATATTGATTTTTACATACGGTGCGCTTGCCGCAAAATCGATGATCGCAATGCCGCCGTGTTCATGCATGATCGTTGCAAGTTCATGATACGGCGAAAATATTCCCGTAACGTTGGAGCACGCGGAGAATGAACCGATCTTTGTTGTGCGGTGATTATACTTTTCCAAACAACGGCGTAAACTTTCAGGATCGACCGAACCGTTTCGTGTCGGTTCTATCACGCAGACATCGGCAAGTGTTTCGTACCAGGTTGTCTGGTTTGAATGATGCTCCATGTGTGTAACAAATACGACCGGGGTTTCATTTTCAGAAAGAACTATTGCCTTGCGGTGCTGTTCCGGTACTTTAACGCCAAGAATGCGCTGGAATTTATTGATCGCCGTCGTCATTCCTGTACCGACAAAGAGCAGCGCATCATCTGCATTTGCATTAACATGATTCTTAATGATCTCATGCGCATGATGATACGCATGCGTCATCAATCCGCCGGTAACGGATGATTCGGAATGTGTGTTGCCGACGAACGGACCGAACGTATTGAGCATCTTTTGTTCAATCGGTTCGTACATTCGACCGCTTGCAGTCCAATCGGAATAGATCAGCTTTTGTTCGCCGTAATTGGAATGAAAGGTTGCGTCGATACCAACAATGTTCCGGCGGAATGATGAAAAATAGGATTCGAGATTCATACGGTAAAAATACACAAGGGAAGCGCAGGATGCAAGATTGAGATTGCAGGAAGAGCGTTTTAATAATGATAAAACAAAATCATTCTGTTCGTTGAAGAATAATGATCGAGAGATCGTCCGACGCTGTCGTTGTTCCGATGAACCGGTCTACCGCGCGTAATATTGCGAACCCCGTCTGCTCAGGGGTATCATTCGATGTTGATTTCAAGAGATTGAGCAGTCTTTCTTTTCCGAAGAATTCTCCTGTTTCATTTTTTGCTTCAATAAGTCCGTCAGAATAGAGAACGAAATGATCGTTCGTATTGAGCGTAACGGAGTGCTCCAAAAAATTCATTGTTCCCGATAATCCAAGCGCAGCTTCGCCTCGCATGCATTCTTCGACCTCTGCATTCCGCACGATGAGCGCTGGAAAATGTCCGGCGTTGACGAATCGTATCGTTCCATTCAATTGCGAACATTCAAGATAAAGTAACGACGAAAAAATATGGGAAGGACTATCTCGATGTACGATCGTATTGATCCGTCCGATCAATTCGGGAAGGGAAGTGATCTCACCTGCAAGTGCGCGGATGGTTGCCTGTAATTTTGCAGTGATGAGCGCTGCGTGAAGTCCTTTACCCGCGACATCTGCCATTGCAATACTGAATCGTTCCGGATCCAATTTTAAAAAATCGATCAGATCACCGCACACCTCATTTGCGGANNAGTTTCCATCCGTTCACAACCGGCATTCGTTCCGGCATCAATGATTCCTGGATCTTTCGTCCCGCTTCAAGCTCGTCGTGTGCAAGGAGTTTATCTTTTAATTCCAAAAGAATGACGAGAACAAGCAGCGCTCCGGCAAAGAGTGAACTGCCATCGATATTTAAATTTGTTTCATCGCCGAACGATCCTTGCACCCGAATAAGAAGAAAAATACCGATGACAAACATCAGCCGCCGCATCGGCGTTAGTTTATAGAACATCGCCCGCATGATCCAGCCGAAATGATAGAANNTTCATCGCTTTCAACTGTTCGCGCTGTTCATCCGTCAGATAAAAATCGGAGATCTCTTTGGTATCTTTGCGCAGTGAACCGTACGCGTACGATTTTTTGAGATCGTTGCGAAGCGTGGAAAAGAATTTGTTGTTTGGCTGTTGTTCTGATGGTGCCATGGCTGACCGATATGATGTGAAACCGTAGTAAGATACGGTAAAAAGAGGAAAAGGTTCTGGAAAGATTTATTTATTGTCTTTATGTAACAATTGATCGTCATGCAGACGTGTTAGGAAGAATAGTGCAGTTATAGCTCCAATGGTTGCAAAAAGCATGTTGGATTGTGTGTCCCACACATATCCCTGCGTGCCGAGAAATGCGTCGGCGGATTCACCGGTATTGACAACTACGAACCATTCAATGAATTCATACACCGCGCTCAGTGTCAGAATGACAATGATTGTAGATTTTTCGAATGACTCAAAAATTATTCTTTTACCAGCAACGGTCGCTGCAATGCAAAATCATATAATGTTAATCGGCGAAGACGATAATACGTTGTCCAATAGTCCCACAATGTCTGGATGCGTGTGCGGTACGCATTATCTTTTTCCGATTGTGCGAGAAAAAGATTTGTCACATCGATCTTGCCGATAACAAAACGTGCGCGGGTGACATCGAATCGCCGCTGAGCAACCGTATCCGCTTTTGCGGAGAGAAAAACCTGTAACTGTAATTGTCTGAACCGCTGCACCTGATATTTCACTTCCTGTTCCAATGTGAACCGCTGCGATTCAACATTCGTTTCAACACGCGATCGTTCCGCTAACGCCGCTTCAACCGCGTGGCTTCCGGTTCCCCAGCCGACAAGAGGAACTTGTACCTGAACAGAGAATTGCTGCTGATCCAGTAAATTTTCATACGCAGCATCGAACGTGTTTGCCTTTTGATTCAATCCGATATTTGCAGTGATCGACATCGAAAAAGAATTGTTCGATTCTGCCTGGCGAACACTCCGGTCTGCATTCAATTTCTGCACTTCGTAATTCACCATATCGCTTCGGTTCTGCCGAGCAAAATCCAGCGCAACCACCGGATCGATATTCATCGAATAGGTCAATTCATCCGGCAACACTCGAATTGGTGCGGCATTATTGATTCCAATTGAAAATCTGAAATTTTGAAGCGCTCTGTCGTATTCAATGATCGCATTCTCGTACTGCGTCCGTGCGTTCAGCGCTGCGAGTTCGCTTTGCAGCAGATCATTCTCCGCGATCTTTCCTACGTTGAATCGTCCTTTTGAAACCTGGAACAATGTATCGTTCACCGAAAGATTCAACTGTGCGTTGTTCACATTCATCATTGCAAGATAGTACGCAAAGAACTTGTTGGTGATATCGATCGCCGCTTCTTCCATCGCTTCAACAAATTCCCTGTGTGAAGATTGATAATTGAGATCTTCCAGTTTATAGTTCCACGCTATGGTGTTGATGGAAAAAAGAGGCTGGCGTAATGACAAGGAAAGCGGAGTAGAACGATAGAACGATGCTTTCGTTTCGAGATTGTCGAGCCGGTTCAATCCGGAGTAGATCGAGATCTCTGTTCCCGTCCAGGGAATTTGCTGTGATAGCGCAAGCGATAATGACGACTGCGCCTGTCGCTGCAAAAGAAACGAACTGCTTCCATCCGGCTGCGTAATGGGACTGATCGTGCGGATGAATTGCGGCGCATCTCCGGTCAATGCCAATTGCGGATAAAACCGCGCGGTGAACGATCGATAGCGGTGTTTGTCATTGCTGTATGCAGAACGCGCCATCGATGCCAACGGTCCGCTCTCTTGTCCCATACGGATGCAGTCGTTCAATGTTAAAGAGATCGTATCGGCTGGTTCTTGTGAGAAAAGAAATGCAGAAAAGAAAAAAAGTGAAAAAGAAAAAAATGATTTCATAAATTTTCCATAAAAGAGATGTCACAAAAACTTTCATCAACGTCATTCTGAGTCCCGATGTTATTTATCGGGGCGAAGAATCTGGTTTGTGCGATGGGATTGAACTATTTTCCCAACGCCACCCCAAAGGGGTCCTTCGGACTAGCAGATTCTTCCGCCTCGCTACGCTCAGCGTCAGAATGACCAACGCTGACGAGGCATAACAAAGATACTTCAACGACACTTATTCATACCGCAATGATTGAATCACATCCTGATCAGCGGCGCGCTTTGCCGGAAAGAAGCCGAATGCAATGCCGATAGTAATGGAAATTGCAAACGAAACAAGGACCGATATCAGCGTAATGATCGTAACAATGCCGGCCGTTTGTTCAATAATGATACTGATGACGAATCCCAAAATAATTCCGATGATCCCGCCCGATACGCTGATCGTTGTTGCTTCTGCAAGGAATTGAATGACAATATCTCTTCGTGTTGCGCCGACAGCGCGGCGAATGCCGATCTCTTTTGTCCGTTCCATCACCGAAGCGAGCATAATGTTCATAATACCGATACCACCGACGATTAATGAAATGGACGCGATGGCTCCGAGCACAATGTTAAAGATCTCTTTGGTGCGTTGTTCTTGTTTTAATAATTCTTCCGGAACAGTGACTGAAAAATCGACAATGCCGTTGTGTCTTCGCTGCAGCATCCGGCTGATCACTTCCGCAATAGTGCGGATCTGTTCGGTATTCTTAACGCTGACGACCATCCGGTCGATCTGATGATAATTGACCGTTTTCTTCTGCTGGTCGTCATCGCTGTTGTTATTGTTGGAATTATTTCCGCGCGATGCATTCTGAACATCACGCTTCGTAACAAGCGAGCGGTTTTTATACCGCAGCAGAACAGTGGTAACCGGAGAATAGATATCAAAATTATAATCCCGCAGACCGAGATGCTGGATGTTCTGTTTTGAAATGCTCCGTTCTTTCATCACACCGATCACGGTCAGCCATAACTTTCCGCATTTGATCTGCTTGCCGATCGGATCTTCACGGGTAAAGAATTTTGTCTGTATCGAATGACCGATGATGGCAACAGGAAGAGACCGCTCAAAATGAACCGGAGAGAAGAACGATCCTTTTTCCAGCCGATAATCGGAACCGGTAAAGAAATTGGAATCGACGCCGACCAATTTGGTGGAACGCTTCAATCCTTCGCGGATCGCATTCGTTTCGAGCACAACTTCCGGACTTGCGTAATCGACGGAGGGAATTGTTTGTTCAATGGCGGAACAATCCTGAAGCGTTAGACCGGGGGAGAATTTTTTCTTTTCGTTCAACTTCTGATTGTCTTCTTCTACTTTTCCTTCATCCTGTTCGATGATGGGCGTGATGATGATATTGTTCGCCCCGAGCAGTTTCATCTGATCGAGAATCTCCTGCTGCGCACCGCGGCCGATGGCGAGCATGGAAATGACCGAGGCAACGCCGAACACAATACCGAGCGATGTGAGCATCGAACGGAGCTTGTTCCGTTTGATCGCATCGAATGCAGTGAGAAGATTGGCAATGAATCCGAGGGACGGTTTGAACCGCAGAAAGAATGCAACGATCACTTCTTTGTTTATTACGATCACAGCGATGCTTTCAGCGGCTGAAGTTTTAATGTGGATGCCGATAGCGGCGGCGAAAGGAATATCTCATCGTTCGAATTCACTCCGTCCAGAACGACTGCAGCATTATCGTTCTGCAGTCCAAGTTTTACCTCCTGTTTAACAACGCCGTTCCGTTTCAGATACACAAAGGTTGTTGTTCCCTCGGCGTGAACCGCCTCGAGAGGAATGGAAAGTACATTCGATGCTTTTGCAACGAGAATCTCATTTGCCGTAGTCATTGCCGGACGGAGTGTTGTATCGCGATCGCTGATGAGAATGCGTACCTCGAATACTTTCGAATCGGAGTTCGGCCGCTGTTCGCCGATGTTGGCAACATTCGTCACTGTTCCGGCGAGTTTTTTATTCGGGTCGGCATCAAGACGGAGCGTAACGGTCTGTCCTTTTGTGATCTTTTGAATATCAACTTCGTTCACGTACGTGATCGATTCCATCACGGTCAGATCGGGAAGCGTTGCAACGGTCGGCTCCCAAGGACTGAGCGTTGCGCCGACAACTTTTTTCTTTCCGTTCCACTCGCGCGCATACACCACCATTCCATCCGCCGGTGCGAGGATGGTGAATTTCTGCACCGTCGACAACATAATGGACATCTTCTGCCGTTCTTTCATCAGATCCGCTTCCACCGCCTGGATCTTAGCTATCGATTGCGCAGTTTTTGTAACATAATTTTTCTTTGCCTGCTTCAATGTCCGTTCGGTCCGTTCGTAATCGATCTGAGCCTGGCGTTTCACCGCCGGAGCTTCGAACGACGACTGATCGAGAATGATCTTTTTTTCTTCAAGCGTATAGAACATGTTCACCATTTCATCCCGCGCTTGTGTCAATGCAAGAGTGCTATCCAATTTTGCCTGTGTGTACTGCGCATCCAATTTTTGCACGGAAAGTTCAGATTCTTTGAGTCGGTTTGCGATCTCCGATTTATCAAGATCGGCAACGAACTCACCTTTCTTTACAACCGTTCCCTCGGCGATAAGATTCGAGATCTTCATCTGCCAGATACCAGCCGCACGAGCTTCTTCCGGACCTTTGATCTCGATGGAATTCTTCGCTTCCAATTCTCCTGTTGTGGTGATAGTGACGGTGAATTCTCCGTTGGTTGGCATAACATACAGGTCTGTGGACGATGCGCTTTTTTGTGTAAGAAGAAATAGCGGAACAATGACTACAACTGCAAGAATGGAACCGTAGAGAATTCGTTTTTTAAGCGGAAGCGAATTGAACCGTAAAACAATGTTCGGTAATTTCATAATATTCCTAGAGGTTGTTACGGACTGACAGTATTAGACGGTAGAGAAGGTGTATTCGTTTCCTCGTGGAGAGTGATGGCATCAATACAAAAAAGGTAACGAAGAGTGCCGAAGAAATCAAGCGAAGATTATCAAGGCAGGACGATGTCTGACGATGCTGTTCATCGTCTGACATCTAGCGCTGGCTAGGGTGTATAAAACAAACACTCCTCTGCGAATCGTAGACCAAACAGAGCCTGGGAATGAGTGACGCATCTTCATTACTTCCACTACAATAATGGTGGTTATACATTTGCACCGAGCATTTTCTGTACCAGCTTAATCAAGTCTGTAGGAGTAAATGGTTTTTCAATAATGATCCCGTTACCAAGTTCTTCCAATCGTGCTCGTGTTTCCGGTTCCAAGAATCCGCTCATGACAATGGTTTTGATCCTTGGTTTTATCGCTACGATCTCTTGAATCACAGTTTCGCCCGATACCGTCGGCAGACCATAATCAGTGATGACGAGATCGATACGATCGTTATATTTTTTAAAGAG
>DMPG01000265.1 GCA_003456055.1 Bacteroidota bacterium
TATTGCAATGATAAAGAGTTCACTTGGGAAATATCCGTTGTTCGATAAAGCATACACCGAAGCAAAAACAAAAGTTGATGCTGCACTTGCCGCTCCGATCGAAGTTCCTGTTCCGAAAGATGCCGCCGGTTATACACACGAACGGCATAAACAGAATTACATCGAAATGCAGGCTGCCGGTTTGTTGTTTCAAATAACAAAAGATAAAAAATACGCACGGTTTGTGAAGCAGATGTTGCTGACCTATGCCTCGCTGTATCCTATGCTTGGAATTCATCCGGCTGCGACGAGTGAATCACCGGGCAAAATATTCTGGCAGTCGCTCAACGAAACAGTCTGGCTCGTCAATACTTCGCAAGCGTATGATTGTGTGGTTGATGCAATTCCCGCGGGTGACAGGAAAACGATCGAAGAGAATGTCTTTCGACCGATGGTGAAATTTTTTACCGTTGATCAAAGATCGGTCTTCAACCGCATTCACAATCATGGAACATGGATGCTTGCGGCTGTCGGAATGACGGGATTTGCACTCCGCGACACCGGTTTGGTAAGCATGGCATTGTACGGAACGGAAAAAAATAAACAAGGAGGTTTCTTAAATCAACTTGAGTTATTGTTCTCTCCTGACGGATTCTATTCCGAAGGGGCGTACTATATGCGCTACGCGATGATGCCATTCTATCTATTTGCACAAGCGATCGATAATAATCGTCCTGATCTAAAGATCTTTGAATACCGTGATGGAATTTTGAAGAAAGCTGTGTATGCATTGCTTCAATTGACTTACACAACCGGACAATTCATTCCGATCAATGATGCGATGAAAGAGAAAACGTATCGCTCTCCCGAAGTGATTCTCGCGCTTAATATTGCTTATCAAAAAAATAAAAACGACCGATCATTGCTCAGTATTGCACGGGAGCAGAATTCAGTTTCGTTGACCCGTGGCGGAATAGAAGTTGCACGCGATCTTACCTCAAAGAAAGAGATTGCACCGTTTCAATATAAGAGTCTTGAATTGCGAGATGGTGCAAACGGAGACGAAGGAGGAATTGGAATGCTGCGGAGCGGAGTGAATGGCGATCAAATGTTAGTCGTGATGAAATATACCGGACATGGACTTTCCCACGGCCATTATGATAAACTGTCGTTATCATTCTACGACCAAAATAGAGAACAGCTTCAAGATTNNCGGACATGGACTTTCCCACGGTCATTATGATAAACTATCGTTATCACTCTACGATCAAAATAGGGAACAGCTTCAAGATTATGGTTCTGCTCGATTCGTGAATATCGATCCGAAATATGGGGGACGATATTTACCAGAAAATAAATCATTTGCGATGCAAACAATCGCTCACAACACCGTTACAGTCGATTCACAAACTCATTATCAAGGGAAGATCAGTCTTTCAGAAAAAAATCATGCCGATCGTCATTACTTTTCTGTTGTTGATAAAAATTTTCAATACATGAGTGCAAAATGTTCTACTGCGTATCCTGGTATTACTATGCAGAGAACAGTGCTGATGATTCAGGATTCTTCATTTCAAAAACCGGTGATCGTTGACATCTTCAAGGTTGACGGGAATGATGGAAAAAAAGAACACACTTTCGATCTTCCATACTATTATATGGGTCAGTTCATTTCATCTAATCTGAAATATGCTTCATACACCGATCTGCAAAAACCTCTCGGTTCTGCAAATGGTTATCAACATCTTTGGAAAGAAGCAGAAACCACTGCGAATGGGATGTTTCAATTTTCATGGTTATCCGATAAGCGATATTATTCGGTCAGCAGTGCAGCGGATCCGCAATCAACCATATTTTTTACTCGTATTGGTGCAAACGATCCGAACTTTAATCTGCGGAGAGAAGCAGCAATCATCCTTCGAAAAAAAGCTCAATCGGCTGTCTTTGCATCAGTTATTGAACCGCATGGATTGTGGGACGGAACAATTGAAATTTCCAGGAACGCAAGCAGTTCACTTAAGAATATTGTTGTCGTTGCATCGGACGAAAAAGGAACGGTTGCGAAGATCGAGATGAAGTCCGGCCGGCATTGGATTGTGATGATATCAAATGAATCACCTTCAGATACAGAAAAGCATACAATGAACATCAATGGCATTATTTATTCTTGGATAGGAAATGCCGCTATACAAAAAAATAATTAGGAGTATCGATCAATGCTAGTACAAAAAGAACAACTCTTCACTGATTTCTCATCAATTGAATGGGAATATCCTGCTGAAGGAATCAAACGAAAAATCATGTCGTACGGCGATCAATTGATGGCAGTGTATGTGGAATTCTCAAAAGGAGCAATTGGTACACTTCATAAGCATCCACACTTGCAGATCACTTATATTCAGTCCGGTTCGTTTGAAGTTCAGATCGATGGAAAAAAACAGATCCAAAAAGGAAAAGATTGTTATTACATTCCGGCGAATGCTGAACATGGTGTTGTTGCATTGGAAGATAGTATTCTCATTGATTTTTTTACACCGATGCGCGAAGATTTTATTAAATAGTAATTTATAGAAAGAAAAGGCCGTGTACATGAAAAATGTTAAAGGACTTCGCTGGTGGATCATTACATTGATCGGAATTGCAACGATCATCAATTACATCGATCGCACATCGCTGGCTGTGATGTGGCCTGATATTTCGAAAGAACTTAATCTTACGAAAGATGACTACGCAACAATTGTTTCGGCGTTTATGATAGCGTATGCGATCGGTCAAGCACTTTCCGGTCGGTTTTTTGATTGGGTTGGAACGAGAATTGGATTTCTTTCATCGATACTTGTATGGTCAGCGGCGTGTGCAATGCATGGATTAGCACGCAGTATACTGTCGTTCTCTTTGTTCCGTGCAATCCTTGGAGTAAGTGAAGCAGGAAACTGGCCGGGTGCAACGAAAGCCAATGCTGAGTGGTTCCCAAACAATGAACGGGCATTGGCGCAAGGTATCTTTGGTGCGGGCGCATCGCTTGGTGCTGTAATCTCTGCACCGTTGATCGCTTTTCTCTATCTAATGTTAGGATGGAAAGCTACCTTTGTTGTCATCGGCTTACTCGGATTCATCTGGATCATACCATGGATGATCATCTATAGAACGACACCGGACAAACATCCTTGGATCACCGAAGAAGAACGGAATTATATTTTAAAAGGACCATCCTTAACTGCTCCTCCAACAAATGAACGAACGATGACGTGGGGTGAAGCCCTCTCTCAAAAGCAAACGTGGTCAGTGATCGTTTCCAGATTCTTTCTCGATCCGATCTGGTGGCTCTTCGTTAACTGGCTGCCGATTTATCTTGTAGAACAGTTCGGATTCAATGTGAAACAGATCGGTATGTTTGCATGGGTCCCATATCTCGGTGCAGCAGTCGGCAGTCTCGTTGGAGGATGGTACTCGGGGTATAAAATAAAACAAGGCTGGACTGTCGACAAAGCAAGGAAGCGAACTATTCTTATCGGAGGACTCATAACATTTCCCGCATTTATTTTAGCGGCGTTTGCTTCAACTCCATTTGTTGCCGTTGTGGTGATGGCGGCAGTCCTTTGCGGATTTCAAGTAATGATCAATAATATTCAAACATTGCCGAGTGATTTCTATTCCGGTAAATCGGTAGGAACAGTTGCGGGCATTGGCGGAATGAGTGCCGTTATCGGAGTATTGGTCTTTAGTACATGGTTGATTCCGGTGTTGAGCAAGGTCAGTTACGTTCCGGTATTTTTGATGGGTGCAGCGCTCGTACCGCTTGGAGTATTTTCGGTGTATTACTTTGGCAGAACAATTCAACGGATAGACATTTCAAAATAATATAAAAATCATAAAGGCACTCCCATGGAAACAAATGGTATGAATCCACTTTTTGATCTCACAGGAAAATCGGCGATCGTTACCGGAGGCAGCACAGGACTTGGACAAGGAATGGCGCTTGGACTTGCTACAGCCGGAGCAGACATTGTTCTTGTTGATTATGTTGAAAGCACTGATACTGCAAATAAAGTGCGTGCACTCGGACGCAAAGCAGTCACAATCGTCGCGAATTTAATGGAGATGTCATCTATTCCGGTGGTTGTTGAAAAAACAATTGCTGAATTTGGCAAGATCGATATTCTGATCAACAATGCGGGAATAATTCGCCGTGCCAATGCGATCGATTTTACTGAAAAGGACTGGGACGATGTCATGATGTTGAATTCCAAAACGATCTTCTTTCTTGCGCAGGCAGTTGCCAGAGATATGATGAAACGAAAATCAGGAAAGATCATCAGCACGGCATCATTGCTCGCATTTCAAGGAGGCATTCGGGTTCCATCCTACGCGGCAAGCAAAGGTGCGGTTTCTCAAATTACGAAAGCTCTTGCGAATGAATGGGGTGCTTTCGGAATCAATGTGAATGCGATTGCTCCGGGATATATGGCAACGAATAACACAACCGCATTGCGCGAAGATCCGGAACGCTCGAAGTCGATCCTTGATCGAATTCCCGCTGGTGTTTGGGGAACTCCGGAAGATCTGCAGGGTGCTGTGATCTTTTTGGCAAGCAAAGCATCGAATTATGTGAACGGACATGTTCTTGTTGTTGACGGCGGATGGATGGCGCGGTAAGAACAATTAGCAATGAACAGTTTACAATTAACAATGAATAGTTATCAATTATGAATTTTCATTTCAAAAGAAAAATATTGAAGAGATTACTTTTTTGAATTATTACTGTGACATTCTTCTCAATTAGCTTCGCTGAAGTTCGGGTTGCTTCAATATTTTCATCCAATATGGTTCTTCAGCGAGGAATGACTGTCCCAATTTGGGGAACAGCTTCAGTCGCGGAAACAGTTGTGGTTGATTTCAATTCTCAAACTGTTACATNNAAGGTAAAACTTTCTTCGATGAATGTAGGAGGACCATTTACAATGATCGTAAGAGGAACAAATGAAGTACGATTAGAAAATATTTTGATCGGTGAAGTGTGGATCTGTTCAGGTCAATCAAATATGACATTTGAACTGAAAAAAACGAACAATGCACAGCAGGATGTCGCTGAAGCGACAAATCCGATGATCCTTCTGTATACGGTGAAGCGGGTTGTCTCCGAAACACCGCTTGCAGATTGTTCCGGAACATGGAGTGTCTGTTCACCTAATGAAGCTGAGGATTTTTCCGCAGTCGGTTATTTCTTTGGAAAAGCATTACAAGAATCATTGAAGATACCGATCGGTTTAGTGCACGTTTCGTGGGGAGGAACCGCTGCAGAAGGTTGGGTTCCAAAAGAAGTTCTTGAAAGAGATTCTGATTTTGTACCGATTGTAACCAGATGGAAAAGAGATGTTGAAAATTATCCAGCAGCAATAAAAGAGTTTGAAGAAAAATTACCACAATCAATGGCACAATGGAAAATTGATTCTGCGAATGCTGTTGCAATTGGCAGAGCACTTCCACGAAAACCGACTGCTCCGCGAGGTTCCGGTCATCGAGATACACCGACAGGACAGTACAATGGAATGCTTGCACCGATAATTCCAACAGCAATGCGAGGTGTGATCTGGTATCAGGGTGAAGGAAATGCTTCAAGAGCGCATCAATACAGAAAATTATTTCCTGCGTTGATTGCGCATTGGAGAAGTGTTTGGCAGCAGGGAGATTTTCCATTCTATTATGTTCAGTTGCCAAATCTTGACCGACAGCCGGAACCATCAAAAAGCGGCTGGGCTGAATTGCGAGAAGCACAATTGATGACATTGAATGTTCCGAACACCGGAATGGCAGTGACGATCGATGTCGGTGATCCGAAAGATCTTCACCCGACAA
>DMPG01000231.1:0-2555 GCA_003456055.1 Bacteroidota bacterium
TGTGTTCTGAATTCTGCTCCTCTCAATTTCAAAACCATAATTATTCACTTCAGCAGCAGTATTCCATATCAATTCAACGCTATTGTGCTTTGGCAAAGCTAGAAACGAGACCAGCTCAACAGGGAGGGCTACTTCATTTTCGTAAGCACCGATTGTCGGAGTTGATCCATTTCGAACTGTACCAAGGATGTCCATTGACACACTGCTGATCGCTGTTCCTGCCAACAGTAACGGCGAACCTGGCTGCGGCACAAGATTACTATCTGAACCATACATTGGATCTGCATTCAGTGAATTTGCGTCCCCCCCTAATGCTGACTGCAATTGGGAAAGCGATGAAACAATACCGGCACCGGTAATGCCTCCAAGTATACCCTGCGTTCCTGATGCAAAATAATCATTATGATCTATTGCATCGAACGAGCTTCCAGGCGCTAAACTATATAGCACTAATGCTAAGGCAGTCGATTTTAAATTGTTCACAATGGAATTGGACAATACATTATTTCGAACATCCAATCCGGTCGCAGCGGACGACAAAACTGCTATTGCAGCGGAATTATTGCCAGCGGCATTATCGGCGGTTCCGAAGAGATTGATGCTGTTATTGTAGATCTTGATCCCGCCTGTTATTCCTGATCCTTCTGTTATCATGACTCCGACATTGGTATTCGCAAACGTGTTCGACCCTTTCCCGATGATATCATAGATAACGTTGTTCGCAATTGTTAAATTGCTTGAAACAACACCGGTGGAAATATATAATCCGCGCGCACCAAGAGAGGAAGAACCAGTGTATTCAATAGAGTATATTTTGTTATTTGAAATAACAGCATCGACAACTCCGATAGAAATTTGAATTCCGATTGGGCCGCTAAAATTTGTGATGATATTGAATATTTCATTCCCGGTGATCACCGGAGCATCTGCATTTGATGTCAATATGCCGACAAGACCGATATACTCTCCAGCAGTTGCCGATCCGATGATATTGTTGGTGATCTGGATATTATTATTTTTTCCGGTTGCCCCTCCATCGAAGGCAATACCGCCAAGCGCTTTATAGATCATATTCTCTGTTATTGTATTGTTATCATTGTCATTTCCGGTTAATGATATTCCATACGAACCAATTGAATTACTTCCAGTACTTACCTCACAATTTCGTACCGTGTTGTTTGTTGAGCCGGCATTTATCCCTAAGCTGATCATTTGAATTGCCGTAATCGTAGCGGTGCCGGTCGTTGCTTTGGTGTTCGTAAACCGCAAATATTTCCCGCTCCCTCCAAACCTTCCATCAACAGTCACTCTGTCAGCACCGTTCAGCCGTATCAACCCGCCGTCGAATGAGCCTGATATCGTTTTCAATACCGCAGCCGATGGTTGAATGGTGAACGTATAGTTTGAATTTGCCGGCATTTCGTTCCATTGATTGAGTGCATTGGCTCCGGATTCGGAGACATCACTGATCACCTGAACGGTAACATTATTTGTTACCAACCCCGAATTAATCGTAGCAAATAATCCTCCGGCAGAAGTGAATGATGTATAATCACCTCCTGTACCGACGGTAACGGTACCGTTCACTCCCGTTAATATTTTGTAACTGTTAACGGTTCCGGTAATCGGAAAGTGTAACGACGTGAGCTCAACAGTATTGACTGTGCCATTAAGAACACCCTCTTTCGATTCTACATACGGTATTGTGGAAACATCCTGGGCCACAAAGAAGTATTGAATGGTATCTCCTGAAGAAGATCCGCTACCGCCGAACAATAATGAGTAATCGATCGTGAAGCTGAACGGCGATGATCCGTTTGATGCTTGAACATATTTCCAGCCATCCGTAGCATTGGTATTATCAATGAATGTATTTGCGTTGAACGATTTTCTAAAATAGATTCTCGGCTTTGTTCCGGCAGTGATATTTACTCCGGATTGGTCGGCAATTGAGGCCGTGACATTCAACGTAGCACTGCTTACAATGTTGGATAATGGCGAGTATGTAATTATTGGTGCTGTTTCATCAATAAATGTTCCGGTAAATTCATCGGCACCAATATCACCGCTCGAAGTGCTGCGTGTATCGCCGTCAAAATCGGTGGTAAGATTTATTGGCGACGAAATGATAATCCCGCCGCTTTCCAATCGTGTTGCTATCGCCGGATTGATATGCAGATCGTACGGAGTTGTGGTCACATTGACGAAGGGAGGCATTTCCGAAACGGAATGACGGTCCCGTGGTTTCACTCGCGCTTGAAATTCTGCAAGTGTATCATCAGCATTTGTTCCGTCAAAAAAGATCAGCCGCGATGGTCCGGGTGCACCGGCATACAAACAATTAGCATCAGAACTTGAGGAATATCTCGTTAATGATGCCCCGTTGTACCGCAGAACGACCGTTTTTCCAGTCCCCACAGCTGTCGAAGTATTGACAAGAAGATTATTCCTCAGATCGACTGACGTTCCTGTATCCGATGAGACCGCCGATGTTCCAAATCCGCTCCCGGAACTGGTTGCATTCAAATAGACAGTATTATTGAATAGTCTTTTTG
>DMPG01000231.1:2660-7844 GCA_003456055.1 Bacteroidota bacterium
TGACATCATAGATCCTGTTTTGATAGATCGTACTCATCACTGATTCACTCCATATACCACAGAAATAACTCTTTGAGGAGATGTCATAACATTGGTTGCGATAGATTTCTGCTGTGCCAACAACACTCTCAGTTTGAATACCAAAGACATTGATGGAACCGGAAACACTCGTCGTGGATATTCCGTGGAACGCATTATCGTTTATTTGCATAACATTCCCCAGGAACCTGTATCCGTAGATCTGACAATGTTTGCCGGCAGCAAGTGAGACATTTGAGACTGAATTGCTGCTGCATGTTTTAACTCCGGTATTACTACTGCTGAAAATCCCATAAATAGCAAAAACATTAATTCCTGCATCCGGTACGGTAAAAATAAAGTCGGAGAATGTATTGTTGGAGATCGTTTCAGTTCCGGTTACCGGAGGGTCCAAAAAATTAGCGCGAAAATACATGCTATAGATCACCGGTGTTGGTGCAGTAAGAGTTATATTGCTCGTTCCGGAAGATTGATTTCCGCTCGAAGTAATTGCCGAACACGTTGTATTCAAGTAGATCATATATGAACTTTGATTAACACTGATCGGTGAACCGTACGACAATGTATTGTTATTGATCGTGATCGAGTTTGGGACAATGTGCTGTGAATAATAGATATGGGTCACTTCGAAGGACGAATTTTGAGAAAGAGAGATCAAGTTATTGGTAGTGACGCCGTCTCCTCTGCGGGGCAGACTTTCGATCCCTCTCAATTTACCGCTGGTGCTTGTGAGTGTGATCGAATTGTTCTGAACATTCTCATTGTACCCGCCTTCAATATACAGTCCGTTTCCTCCGGCGGTAAATCCGGAACCGCCGCCGCTCATATTATTCATTGTATTATGTGTAACCGAAAAATTCCTCTGGTTCTTTGCATAGATACCGTAACTGAGTGAAGCGGCGTTCCCTCCAAAATTCTGAATAATATTGCCGGTCCCGACGCTACCGCCGATCATTGAATGATCGTACAGATCCTCCGAAGTTTCACTGGAATTATTATACCCGATCGCCACAATTCCGGTGAAGACATTTTGTATCGTGTTATTTTGGACGATCACGCTGTCATGTCTGCCGGTAGCGGACGTTACCGTGACACCGGTTGAATTACTAACGGCTGTAGAGCTGTTATTATTGGAGACAAAGATTCCGACAACAAATGCACTTGTTCCTTTGGTCATTGTAATGGTCGAATTATTCAGACTAACATTTTTACATCCGTTCGTTCCGTTTACTTTCCGGAGATAATAACCATATTCAACTCCTTGATTGCTTGCCGAAACATCTATTCCGTTAAATGTTACATAGTCCGAACCTTGAATGATGATGACAGCATCTCCCTGCCCTCCAAGGATAGATGTCGTAAGCGTACCTGCATCCGTTCTCGTTACCTTCGGATTATCTCCTGCACCATTCTTTTGGAAAATAATCTGGTTCGACGCAGTGCCTGTAGCAATAAGCAATATCGGTGATATGATACTTTCCGTATACGCCGCAGCAACATTGAACGTCACTCCGCCAACACCAACACCCTGTGAGTTAAGGTCAGTAACAGCAGCCACGATAGTTGCATAATCTCCAGGAATATTTTTTATTCCGCTCAATTGCGCTTCATTCTCTGTTGTCATGAATAGCAGCATCACGGTGAGATAAACAGTTCTATATTTTTTCAGCGGCGATACATATTTCATATCTTCATTCCTATTATTGGGTTGGGTAAGAGTTATTTTTTCCTGTGATGCAGAATTATCCTTTTACGAATTACACTTCCAGCGAGTATTTATTTATAATTTCAACGATCTCAACCAGATCGTCTTTCTTGACAAATGCAACGGCACCGCTTTGCTGTGCTTCGGTAACAATTTCTTCATCGTTATGCTGCGAGATAAGAATGATCTTTGCATTTGCGTCATCAGATAGAATTCTTTTTGCTGCTTCAATACCGTACATCTGTTTCATCTGAATATCCATCACTGTCCAATCGGGATGGATTGAAGAGAATTGTTCTACAGCTTCGACTCCATCGGAGCATTCAATTATCTCGCTGAAATACGGCGAATACAAATCCCTCATAATTCGTCTCATATTATCGTTATCGTCAACCAGAAGGAGTTTCATTTTTGATTACAATATGGAGAGAGTGAACGAACTCTTCTATAGATGGGGATACTCAATTATATAGGTGAAAGCACCCAGGAAAGTAGTTGAGTAGTAGCGTATGTGAGTAGTTGAGAAAAGTCTTTACGGTAGGAACTGAATTCTGATAGTCGAGTGCCGACAACCGATGACGGTTACTTCAACCGGTCCTTATTGGCTAGAGCAAATTTTAGCAGACTATGGGTTCCGCTGAGATGAAGTTTTTTAGAGATGTTATTTCGGTGGTTCTCAATTGTCTTCGGACTAACATGGAGTTCATCTGCAATTTGCTGGGAAGTTTTTTCTTCAGAAATTAATTTGAGGATGATCCGTTCCGCTTTAGTGAGTTCGTCAACATATGGAATTGCAGAGAAAGGCTCATTGCTTTTTCGCGAACGTCGCACAAGAAAACCGGAGATTGCGGGACTGATAAAATATTCACCATCGAGGACAGCATTAATACAGTTCAGGATATCTTCCGCCGCATTTTCTTTGAGAAGATAACCGCTTGCGCCGGCATTCATTGCCTGGTCGAAGATATCTTCATCCTTATGCATCGTCAAAAAAATGATCTTCGTTTTTATTTTTTCTGCGGCGATCTTTTGCGAAAGACCTATGCCACCTAATTTCGGCATCTCTATATCAACAAGTGCAATGTCGTATGATTCTTTCCTAAGACGATCAAATGCGGCTTCGCCATTGTCTGCTTCTGTGATCATTTCGATCTTCGTTTCATCTTCAAGAACTGCGCGTATCCCTTTGCGCATCAATGGATGGTCATCGACAATGAGTATTTTAATCCTTTTTTTCATTCTTTAGAGGAAGTGTAATGGTAACAAGAGTTTTAAATTCTTGTGATCCAGTATATGATATTTTGCCATTGAGCAGCGAAACTCGGTTCTGAATATTCTTTAGCCCAAACCCTTTTGAAACAACATGCATTTGATGTATCTCGAATCCCTTGCCATTATCACCTATTTCAATTATAAGATCATCCGTAATTTTGTTGATGGACACTGCCGCACTGCTTGCTCCGGAGTGTTTAACAATATTATTCAGGCATTCCTGAATAATTCTAAAGATACTTGATTCTTTTTCTGTGTTGAAGAGTCCATCGATATTTTGGACTTCACATCGACAATCAATACCGGATGATTCCCCGGTCTTTCGTACGACCGATTCTATTGCTTTGGTCAATCCCATACGATCCAATTGATACGGAAAAAGATCATAGGTTATCCGCCGTACTTCTTCTATGGATGATGATGCTGTTTCACTGATATCGGAAAATCGTTTAAGGTCGTTCTTGTTCTTTCCCAGAACGGCGGAATTTTTTATATACAAAAGATTTTGTCCAATACTGTCGTGCAGTTCCGATGCGATCCGTTTCCGCTCATCTTCTTGAGAGTTGATCAGCTCTCTTGAAAATTCTTCCTGACGTATTTTTTCTTTTTTCAACTGCTTCACACGACGAAAATAGACGATCGGTCCTAGCGAAAGGAATACGAGTATGATGATGGAACGAAACCACCACGTCATCCAAAATGGGGGGATAATAGTAATGGTAAGACGTGCACCCTCAAGATTCCACACTCCATCATTGTTTGAACCACGCACACGAAACGTATATGTTCCGGGTCGGAGATTTGGATAACTTGCAAATCTCCGTGTCCCCGCACGGGACCAATCAGCATCGACCCCATCAAGAATATACGAATAATTATTTCGCTCGGGTGCGGAATAACTAAGTGCGGCAAATTCAAATGAGATAAAATTCTGATCGTATTGTAAGATGATCCCTTTATCCGGAACATTCGCCAGTGAAAACGGTTGTTCCATAACATTGAATCGTGTAATGTGTACCGGCGGGATGAATGGATTTGCTTTCACACTGTCGGGATCAAAAATATTTATTCCACCGCTTCCAGCAAAGTAAATTCGACCAAATGAGTCGGTTGCAGAGACCCCTTGTTGGAATTCTATGCCTTGCAACCCGTCTGATACTGTGTAGTTCCTGAATAATTTCGTTTGCGTATCGAACTGTGACACACCATGATTGGTTGCAACCCAGATCGAATCATGTTTATCAACTGCAATGCTGTTAATCGATGGGTTCGCAATACCATTTTTTTCGGTATAGGTAACAAACCGCTTCGTTGTATGATCAAAACAACTTAAACCATCCGGTGTTCCAATCCAAATTTTCCCTTCACGATCTTCTGCCATGGATAAAACAGATGCTGCACCTAATGTTGTTGGATCTCCGGGAATATGCCGGTAATGGATGAATTGCTGTTCCTTCGGATCAAATTGATCTAGGTCTGAACCCCAAGTACCGATCCATAAGTTTTTCTTTTGATCTTCAAGAAATGAATACACAAAATTGCTGCTGAGCGATGTGGAATCTCCGGCGATATTCCTGAATTGTGTAAACACTCCTGTGGCAGCATTTCTCCTGCTGATCCCATCCCCTTCGGACCCAATCCAAAGAGATCCATCGGAAGTTTCCAAAAGACATACAATATATTTTGCCTGGAGATCTGTATTTTTTTTACCATTATTCATGTAGCGGTGGAATTTTCCGGACTGACGATTGAATCTATTCAATCCACCTCCATACGTACCGATCCATAATGATCCGTTCCGCTGTTCATAAATGGCACTGACAAAATCATTGCTGATTGAGGATGGATCGTTCGGTGAATGCAAATATCGGATTAAGTTGTTTGTACCCTTTGGAATACGTACTACTCCTCCTCCTCTTGTTCCGCACCAAAGATCTCCTTGACGGTCAACACAAAGTGCTTGTACTTGATTATAGAATGCCGCCGGTACATTATCGGGAAACTTCAGCAAAGGAAATTTATGCCGGTACGAATTAACATTTGCAACACCGGCAGATGTGCCGATCCATAATGTTCCGGATGCATCCTGCATCAGAGACTGTACTTCATCGCCGGGAAGACTCGATGGATCGGTTGGAATATTTCTATGGTGAATAAAACCATCGTCT
>DMPG01000013.1 GCA_003456055.1 Bacteroidota bacterium
CGTACGTTCAGCGATTGAATATCTTCCAGCATATGTTCGATCTTGATCCCTTCAAGTTTTACTTTTTCACTCGCCAGACCGTAAAACATAAATGCATCATCAGGATCAGGGCTATGTCCAACTTTAACTACTCGTTCAGTCATTGTTATTTTACTCCGGAATAAATTGTTGCGATGCCAAATGTCAGTCGATCTTCTTTCAGCGATGAAAATCCGGCCGTGCGAAGACGTCCAAGAAAATCTTCCCCTTCAGGAAATTTCATCACTGTATCAGGAAGATATTGATATGCTTCTGAATTCTTTGAGATCAACTTCCCGACAAACGGCAAAACGGTTTTGAAATAAAAAAAATATAATTGTTTTAATGGAAACACTTTGGGCCGGGAGAACTCCAATACGACGATCATTCCCCCATTTCGTACTACTCGATTCATCTCTGAAAGACCTTTATCAAGATGCTCAAAATTGCGGGCACCAAACGCAACAATTGCAGCGTCAAAATGATCATTGTCAAATTTCAGATCTTCTGCTTCGCCGGATTGCAAACGAATCCTTTCGGAGAGATTTCGTTGAGCAATTTTTTCACTTCCGATCTTCAGCATTTGTTCGGAAATATCCACGCCAACCACATGCTCAGGGTGTAATCGTACTGTTGCGAGAGCAAAATCTGCTGTTCCGGTAGCAACATCCAAGATATATTTCGGCTGATGTGCCGCTAATTTCTGAATTGCCGCCCGTCTCCAATAGAGATCCACACCGCCGCTCAAGAGATGATTCAGGAGATCGTACCGATACGCAATTTTATCAAAGAGAGATCGAACGTATTCTTTTTCCATATCGGTGTAAATATACGAAAACTTTGCTTATCTCGGAACGATAAATTGATTCTTGCTAAAACTCTTTCTATTTTATTTTCATGAAAAAATTGTTTTTTATTCTGGCTGCAATCCTCCAATTCACCAATGCTCAATCTGTGATCCATACTCAACACGATTCACTATTTTTAGGTGTTGAGCGAAAAACTCTTCTCAATTATTCATTGGTTGCCTATTCGCTTTCCTCATTCTATGTTGAATATCAATGGTGGTGGAAAGGTAATTATCGCCCATTTCAATATGGGAATGACGGGTTTATGAATAATTACAGTCTTGGGGTAGATAAAGCGGGTCATTTCTTCACATCGTATTTTTATTTTCAAGCCTTGTATGAATTTATGGAATGGGGCGGATTCGATGATCAGACAAAACTTCTCACATCAATAGCAATACCATCTTTTTATGCTCTTTCAATCGAATTGAATGACGGTTTTACAGCCTATTCTTTTTCTGGATATGATCTGACTGCAAATTTAGCGGGCATCGGATATGGAGTACTTCAACGACAATTCTCTGTTCTTCAGAACTTCAAATTTAAATGGAGTTATTATCCTTCAGGAGCGATTACAGTAAAGGTCAAAAATAAATTCCCCATCGCCAGTGATTATGACGGACATATTTATTGGCTTAGTATCGATATTCATAGTGCATTACCGAATGGGATGAAAAATTATTGGCCAAAGTTCTTGAATCTTGCGGTTGGATATGGTGCAAAGAATGTTTCACATCTCAATGCAGGGTTTGGTGAGGTCAATAAAACCGGTCCTTCTGCCAGAAAATTTGCTGTAAGTTTAGATTATAATTTAGGTTCTTTCGATATCGAGAATGATTTTCTATATACTGTCAGAAATATCGTTGATTATTTTCATTTCCCTGCACCGGGGATACGAATGATCGATAACCAAACGACAGACTTTAAACCGTTGCTCGTCAACTAGACTTCACCGATTTTAATATTTTTACGGCGAAGCTCTTTCCGTTTACTATCGATCTTCTTGCCATCAACGCGTCGGATCTTCGATGAACGTGTTGGTTTTGTTGCGACTCGATTGCGCTCAACAAACGATGCTTTGAGTAGCATCGCTGATAATTTTTCAATTGCAATTCTTTTATTCTGCCATTGACTACGAGATTCCTGCGAAACAATTCTTACGATCCCTTTCGAATCGAGTTTTCGGAACAGCTTTTCTTTGATGATGGATTTGATTTCGTCCGGAGCACGTAATTCATCAACGGAAAATAATAATTCGACTTTCGTCGATACTTTGTTTACGTTTTGCCCTCCTTTTCCGCTGCTGCGAGAGAACGTAAATGTCAACGAAGTGGATGGAATTGTAATTTTTGGNNTGCCCTTTCAGGCGGCATCGGCGAATTAGAAATAAAGTGATCGTAAATAAATTATAAATGTACTTTTTGGACGAATGCTACAACATCTTCACCGCCGTCTACTCCAATCGTATTTCCGGAGATATAGAATGCATCTTCATGGGAAAGCAGTGAAATTGCTCTTGCTACCGCATCCGGTGTTGTTAAACGCATCGAAGGATTCTTTGACCGTGCGATATCCAACATTTGCTCTGAGCCTGGAATTTTTTTAAGAGCTGCTGTTTCTGTAACGCCAGCCATGATGGCATTACATGTAATTCCTAATGGTGCTAGTTCAAGAGTTAATTGACGGATATATGATTCGGAAGCCGCCTTTGCTGCAGATACGGCACCGTAATCCGGGAATTGAATGTGTCCGCCGGAACTTGTCATAGTATAGATCCTACTCCCTTTTTTCAACATCCCTTTTCCGTATGCGGCTTGAGTCCAATAGACAAGCGCATTTGCCATCACATCGATCGTCATTTCAATTTGCGCTTGTGTTAATTGATCTTTTGGATCCTTTGCAATAAATGGTTTTAAGGAACCAAAAGCCAAAGAATGCATCAAGACTTTTACCCGAGATTCCGGGGCGGTCATTTCTTTTGAAAGCGCTGTTACTACTTCATTTCGTTTTTCCGGATCAGAAGCATTAACGTTAAAAAAGAGTGTTTTTACTCCTAACGCTTCACAATCCGCTTTTACTTTTTCTGCATTAGGAATTGTAGCCGCACGGTCAAAATGGACACCACAAATGTTCATGCCATGCTTGGCAAGTTCTACTGCAGTCGCTCCGCCAAATCCGCTTGAAGCACCAAGAATTAATGCCCAATCAGTATTTTTAAATCGATAGTCTGTTGCCACAATGATATTTCCCTTTAGTTATTAAAGATTGCGGACTAAAATACAAAGTTTTACCTGATGAATCAAATTATTCAACAGTAACACTTTTTGCCAGATTTCGGGGTTGATCCACATTACAACCTCTTTTTACTGCGATAAAATATGAAAGCAACTGCAATGGAATTACATTGAGGATCGGCGAAAGCATATCCAGCGTATGAGGAACTTTAATCACATAATCAGCAAGAGTGTCAATATGATGGTCGCCATCATTTGCAATCGCAATCACCTTCCCTTTTCGAGCTTTCACTTCCTGGATATTTGAAATGATCTTTTCATATGTGCTGTCTTTTGTTGCAATGACAACAACAGGCATATTCTCGTCGATCAGTGCAATCGGACCATGCTTCATCTCTGCAGCAGGATATCCTTCAGCATGAATATATGAGATTTCTTTCAGCTTAAGCGCTCCTTCTAACGCTACGGGGAAATTATAACCGCGCCCAAGATATAAGAAATTATTCGCAGTTTTGAATTCTTCGGCTATCTTCTCAATCTGTGTAGTGTCTTTAAGGATCTGTTCAACTTTTGACGGCAGATCAAGGAGCTCTTTGCACAATGTTTTTAAAACATCATTCGATACGGATTTGCGTTGATGTGAAATGAGTAACGTGATAAGTGAAAGAACCACTAACTGTGATGAAAATGCTTTTGTTGAAGCAACGCCAATCTCCGGTCCGGCATGAATATACACGCCGCCCTGACTTTCCCGCGCAATGGTACTTCCAACGACATTACACACTCCAAGTACTGATGCTCCTTTCTTTTTTGCTTCTCGTAACGCCGCAAGTGTATCAGCCGTTTCACCACTCTGGCTGATAAGAAAAAGGAGATCATTCGGTTTAATAATTGGATTACGATAACGAAATTCCGACGCATATTCGACTTCAACAGGAACTTTTGCATACTGCTCCAGCATATATTCACCGACAAGACCGGCATGCCACGATGTTCCGCAAGCAGTAATTATTATTCTTTGTGCATTTTCTAAAAGAAGCGTTACATCATTCAATCCGCTTAACTTTGCATTTCCTTCATTCAACAGAACACGACCACGCATCGCATTACGGAGAGTTTCAGGCTGCTCCATAATTTCCTTCAACATAAAGTGATCGTACCCACCCTTTTCAATCTCTTCAATATCAAACGTTACTTCGTGGATCTGTTTAATCTTTTCAACATTATCGATTGTTTTAGTCTCGAAAGATCCATTCGTTAGAACTGCAATCTCACCATCTTCCAAATAGACCACCTGACGAGTGTATGGAATAATGGCTGCCGCATCCGAAGCAACATAATGCTCATTCGCTCCCACACCAATGATCAACGGACTTCCTTTTCGAGCAGCGATTATTTTATCGGGTTCCTGTGAAGAGATGACTGCAATACCATAGGTTCCATCCACCTGGCGCAGAGCAAGACGTACAGCAGTTTCAAGATCACCGGAAACTTTTTTCATTTCCTGAATGAGGTGAACCAATGCTTCTGTATCTGTAGCCGACTTGAATTGATACCCAAGTTTTTCAAGCTTCGTTTTAATGGTATGATAGTTTTCAATGATTCCATTATGGATCATTGCAATGGTGCCGTCATTGCTCAAATGCGGGTGAGCATTCACATCACTTGGTTCGCCATGGGTTGCCCACCGTGTGTGACCAATTCCTATAGATCCCG
>DMPG01000095.1 GCA_003456055.1 Bacteroidota bacterium
CTCGTTCATAACCGTCCAAATTCTTCCATCTCACATCTCATCAATGAGAGCACTCGTTGTGAATGCAACAAGAGGGTTATCGGAAATTTCGATTGGTGAAAAGAAAACGGTGAATTGGCAATGATCGAGTCAATATTTCTTTTTGCTGTCGGAATTTTTGTCGGAATGTTTGGAACACTCATCGGTGTCGGCGGCGGATTTATCATTGTTCCGTTGCTGACGATTGTGTTTCAATTTACTCCTCAGCTTGCAGTCGGTACTTCAATGGTTATAGTCTCTCTTAATGCAATTTCGGGGACGATCGCTTATATCCGTCAACGAAGGGTAGATTATAAGACCGGATTATTATTTGCTTCTGCCACTCTTCCCGGATCATTTTTTGGGGCGTACCTTTTACAATCGATTTCAAAACCTGTTTTCGATATTAGTTTTGGAATATTGATGTTGTGCATTTCGATCTATATCGGTATTCGAAAACAACCAGTTCTTGAAATACTCTCTATTGATTCCTTTCAACGACCGGATTATAATAAATTCTTAGGCATGTTCATCAGTTTTCTTGTCGGGTTTATTGCGAGCATGGCGGGAATAGGGGGTGGTGTTGTTCATGTGCCGGCAATGATCTATTTATTCGGATTTCCTCCGTTCATTGCAATACCAACTTCACATTTCATCCTTGCTATTTCTGCAACATTTGCCGGTGGTAGTCATGCATATATTGGTGAAGTTGAATGGAGTTTTATTCCGTATTTGGGACTTGGGGCGGTGATTGGTGCTCAAATCGGCGGAAGAATGTCTCACAAAATCAAAAGCATTTGGATCATACGAGCATTGCTGGTGGTAATGATGATCGTTGCTATACGATTGATCGGCAGAAATCTTTAAAAATAAAAAATCCTGCGTGGACAAAATTCCAACGCAGGATTTTTCGTAAAAAATATAGATCTATTTTTTCTTTAGACTTTTAACAACCTCTTTTGTTTCGATTGCGATCATCAACTCTTCATTTGTTGGAATGACAAATACGGATGCTGGAGATTTATCAGTCGTGATTGCTTTCTCTTTGTCTTNNTTTGTCTTTGGATGAATTTGCGGATTTATCAAATTCGATTCCAAGATATTCTAAACCCTCACAGATCGCTTTTCGAACGTCCGGGGAATTCTCGCCGATACCGCCGGTAAAGACTAACGCATCGAGTCCGCCAAGTGCCGCAATATACGAGCCGATATATTTCTTTACACGGTAACAGAAAACATCGAATGCAAGTTTTGCTTTTTTATTTCCTTCATTCATTTCTTTGATCACTTCGCGCATATCGCTGCTCACGCCTGAAATTCCCTGAAGTCCGCTATGTTTATTCAATAGTGTATTTGCCTCAGAATAATTCAAACCCTCTTTTGCCATGATATAGAGAATTATTGAAGTGTCAATGTCTCCGGATCGGGTTCCCATCAATAATCCTTCAAGTGGAGTAAATCCCATCGATGTGTCGATAGAAATTCCTTTGTCGATCGCAGCAATGCTGCAACCGTTTCCAAGGTGACAGGTAATGAGCTTTGTTTTTTTCAGGTCTTTGCGAAGAAGTTCAGCAGCCCGTTGTGCAACGTATTCATGACTGGTTCCATGAAATCCGTATCGACGGATCTTATATTGTGTATAGAAGGAATAGGGAAGTCCATAAATGTAAGCATGAGGCGGCATTTCATGATGGAATGCCGTATCAAATACCGCTACTTGAGGAATATCGGTCAAATGAGTTTCGCATGCATTGATCCCGCGAAGATTATGCGGATTATGAAGCGGTGCGATCTCAAAATTATCTCTGATCCCTTTAATAACACTCTCGTCGATCAGAACGGATCCGGTGAATGTTTCTGCCCCATGCACCACACGATGGCCGACAGCATGAATTCCTCCTTTGGACGTTATCACACCATGATTCTTGCTTAATAACACCGCAAGGATGTATTCGATTGCCGTTGTGTGATCAAGAATGTCGCCGGAGATCTTAATCTCATCGCCGTCAGCACGGGTGTTGGTCAGTACGGCACCGCTCATGCCGATCCGTTCAATACTTCCTTTCGCAAGGAATAATTTTTTATCGACTTCAATAAGTTGATATTT
Source organism: Bacteroidota bacterium (assembly GCA_003456055.1). GTDB lineage: Bacteria > Bacteroidota > Ignavibacteria > UBA10030 > UBA8401 > UBA8401. The sequence goes on from DMPG01000095.1 coordinate 2,126, forward strand.
TACTGAAGAACTGCCGCAGTTCAAAACTAATATATTCATATTTTTTTTCCATGATCGTCGTATTTAAAAAATCCTTCGTCCACTTTCTTTCCAAGTTTTCCTTTACGAACCATTTGTCGTAACAGAGGGCAAGGACGGTATTTTGCTTCGCCGAGTTCGTGAAAGAGTGAATCCATCCACGCAAGTACTTCGTCGAGTCCCATCATATCGGCAAGTTCCAGTGGACCATAACGGAACTCATATCCAAGACGCATTGCAGTGTCGATACTTTCAGCCGATGCAACACCTTCCATTAAAATGTACATCGCTTCGTTCAACAATGGAATGATGATTCTGGTCGTCACAAATCCCGGATACTCGAAGACCTCAATCGGTGTTTTCCCGAGACGATTTGCTAATTTTTGAATTGTGTTGAACGTATCATCCGAAGTTTTCATTCCGCGGACAAGCTCTACAAGAGGAACCTTTGGGACAGGATTCAAAAAATGCATCCCGATCACCTTGTCGGCTCGTTTTGTATAGGTTGCAAGTTTTGAAAGGTTCAGCGTTGAGGTGTTCGAAACTAAGATCGTTTCAGGGGAGCATAACTGGTCAAGTTCGTGGAATAATTTTCTTTTAAGCTCAAAGTTTTCATCAACCGCTTCAATGACGATTTGAATGTTAGCGATTGTTGCAATATCGGTTGTTCCTTTGATACGTGAGAGGATTGCCCGTTTTTCACTTTTGGTCATTGTCCAGCGGTGAATATCGTTTTCAAG
>DMPG01000339.1:0-203 GCA_003456055.1 Bacteroidota bacterium
AACGAGAATTCCCAGCACAGTCATTCCAACTCCTGACAATGCAAACTTCCATCCGGTAGAAAATAGAATTGAAAGCCAAAGAATAATTGCAACAACTGCCGGTAAAGGATACAGCCACATCTTAAATGGAAGATTTCCGGAGCCAATTCTTTTCCTCAAAATCATCACACCAACTGCGCCGCCGATAAATTGAACGAGAATTC
>DMPG01000339.1:272-3277 GCA_003456055.1 Bacteroidota bacterium
AAGAAAAGAAATTTCCATCAATTGCTGCGGCATAGGGAATTCTTGAATAACCGACCATTACTGCAAAGAGAGAGGCAAAAGCAATCCATAATACAAGAACAGTTGCAACAGTAGCAGCAATTGTTCCATACAATCGTTCTATCAATGTGCTGACGATGAATTGTGAATCTTTTGCTTCCTGCCACGGAATTACACCGATCACTGCAAATTGCATTGCAAGATAGAGGATAGCAATTCCGATGATTGAAATAAAAATTGCGCGAGGGATATTCTTTTCCGGATTTTTGATCTCACCGCCGAGATGATTTACATTGTAGTATCCGAGATAAGAATACATCGTCTTCACTGTTCCTTGACCTAGAGCAACCCAAAATGCCCATGTAAAGTCCCATGCTCCTTCCGGATAATCGAATGCTAATTTAGGATCGAAGTGTAACCANNTAATTTAGGATCGAAGTGTGAAAGTCCTCCAATAATAAACCACGCCATTGTTCCGAGAACACCGATCCACAATGCGACGGAAATCTTTCCAATGGTTGATATTTTTCGGTAGAGAATAAATGTTAAAACAATAACAAGAGTTCCTGAAGCAACTTTTCGTGTGACATCGTCTAACGGAAGGATATACGAAAGATATTGTGCGAATCCGATTGAACCTGAAGCAATAACCAACGGTGCTTGGATCATTGTTTGCCAGATGAAAAGGAAAGACATTAATTTCCCCCAACGCTCACCAAATGATTCCCGTAAGAATACATAACTTCCGCCTGCTTTTGGCATTGCTGCGCCAAACTCAGCCCAGATAAATCCATCGATCAAAGCAAGCACTGCCCCCGCAATCCATGCTGAGATATGCTGTGGACCGCCCATAATACCGATAACAAGCGGCAGGACAACGAATGGTCCAATACCGACCATATCGATCATATTGAGCGCTACAGCCTGTGTAAAGGATAGTTCTCGTTTGAGAGACTCTTGAGCCATAGATTAATCGTTGATTAGGTTGGAATAAGCACGTTCTCCAAAAAAGGAATAGTTTTTTTCTTCAAGTTCAGTTTGGAGAAGAACAGAATGTATCAATCCATTCTTTGCGACAAGCACCGTATGAAGTATTAGTGTGTCAGGGTTAGTATGGACAATGAATCGAGCACGGTTATTAAACGCAAAATATTTGATGAGTGTCGAGTCTTGTTTCATTGTAATGTCGGTCTGCGATGAAAAGCGTTGAATCATTCTTTGAGTTGCTCGATATGTACCGCCGGTGGGGGAAACAACTTTTTTACCATTCAACATTATTTCACGATCATCATATGCAATGACACATAGTTTATGAGTTGTATCTGCATTCAACCAATTGATGAATTTTTTCCCATGCTCCAGCGAATCATCGTAACTGTAGTTTGCATCGAGATAAACAATTCGAGAAATAAAATTAGGGATCGATTCGGATGAATTGACGAATCCGTTAATAAAACTTCCACCGCCGCTATGTCCGGATATTATGACATTCTCAGGATTCCCAGTCTCAAATCGGACATAATCCACAACTCGGGCAACCTCACTATCCTTGTATTCATACTTTTTTCTCCACGCAGGCCAACTTTTTTGCGCTGTCTCTAGATAGGCGACAATGATGGTGTGTTCTTTCAATGTCTGCCGAAGAAATCGAACCTGTGCGGCAATATGCTGAATATCGAAATGCCAATCGTCTCCTTCGTGTATTTTTTTTCCCGCGGTCATTTCAATGGTGTTTCCATTCGGAAGGGCATACAAGATCAAAATAGTTTGTTTTGATTGATCCATCTCTTTGGGTGAATTGATCAAAACACGAGTTTCAGGATTAAATGAATAGAACGTATTCGTTTCGTCTGCAGTGAAATCCCTTGTTGTACTGCACGAATTGAACAATAATAAAAAAGCGCAACAAACGATTGTTACGCTTTTTGAACATAAAAATGATCTCATGGTTTATTGTTCTAATATTTCGAATAATTCAGAGAGTTTTGGTATCAGGATAATTTCTGTTCGTCGGTTTTTTGCTCGTGCTTCTGCCGTATTGGCTTGATCGATCGGAAAATATTCACTTCTTCCGGACGCGGTGATCTTTCGCGGATCAACTTTTCCTTCATTAACAAGATAACGAATCACTTCTGTAGCTCGAACAACACTAAGATCCCAGTTGTCTTTGATCGCGCCGAGATTGATCACTGCCTGATTATCGGTATGTCCTTCCACAAGAATTGCCAAATCATCCTGAGTGTTCAATACCTTGGCAAGTCCAAGCAATGCTTCTTTTCCACGTTTATCAATATCTGCTTTTCCTGTAGAGAAGAGAAGTTGATTTGAAAGCGAAACATAGACACGTCCATTAATGATATTGATCGATAATCCGCTGTTGGTAAAACCAAGAAGAGCATCGTTCAGTTTTGCTTTCAATGCATTCAATGTAGAATCACGAACTGCTAAGCGGCGTTCTAGATCGCCGACACGTTGTTCACGTCCAATAAGATCGCGCTGGATTGAAGCAAGTGCCTGTTCATAATCCTTCAATTTCAATTCGCGTTGAACAACATCTTTTTGCAGTAGTTCAAGACTGGCCAGCAATTTTTTTATCTCTGCAGAATTCTTCGATTTCGATTGTTCATAATTCTGGTTTGCAACATGGAGATCATTCTCTAACAGTCGAATACGATCTTTTAAAGTATTGGTCTGGGTTTGAAGATCAGAAATTTGTTTATCTTTTTCTGTGNNATTGTCGATCCGTGTTTGCATTGATGTAATGGCATTCTTCAATGCCTCTACCGATAACTGTAGTGAATCTCGTTGAGACTGCATCTCTTCAAACGTTGAGAGCGAAACGCATGCTGGAAGGGATAGAACAAGAATAAAAACGAATAGTGAAATGAACAATTTCATAATGACCTCATAAAATTAGTGTATCGTAAAATAAATACCATCGCAGTTAAAGGCAAGAAATCAAAAAAGAAAATTCTCTTGCAAAGCCT
>DMPG01000339.1:3321-5020 GCA_003456055.1 Bacteroidota bacterium
AGGTGGGTGAGTGGCTTAAACCAGCGGTTTGCTAAACCGCCGTACGTGTAAAAATGTACCCCCGGTTCGAATCCGGGCCTCTCCGCAAAAAAAGTTCGGGGTGTAGCTCAGCCCGGTTAGAGTGCTTGGTTCGGGACCAAGAGGCCGNNGGCCGGAGGTTCGAATCCTCTCACCCCGACTTACTAAAAAAGGATAATAATTTGTTATCCTTTTTTAGTTTTAAAAAAACTCTTTCAATTTATTTTGCAACGATCATTTTTTTTGTACCGACAAAATTACCCGACGATAATCGATAAAAATAAACTCCGCTTGCTATCTTTGATGAATCCCAGTTAATTTTATGAATGCCTGCCTTGAGTTCCTGATTTATTACTGTTGAGATTTCTCTTCCTAAAATATCGTAAACTTTTAACTGCGTGTGCCCGTCATTAGCGATTTGAAATTGAATTGTCGTGACAGGATTAAAAGGATTAGGATAATTTTGTTGAAGGTCAAAACTCAGCGGAGAAAAATAATCTCCATTCACGTTTGTCAGTTTGAAATTGATGATTGGCGTCGTTTCCTGTCCACCGTCATTGGTAATCTGTCGAATCCGATATTTGGCAGAAGTAAGATTTCCAATATTGTCGTAANNATCTGAATTACCTTTCGCGGAAACCGATCCGATTTCAGAGTAGGAAGTTCCATCGTTACTGCGTTCAATGCCATATCGGTTAATACTGATCTCGGAATTAACTCCCCATGATATTTTTACTTGGTTTCCATTTGAATCCCAAGCAGCTCCGAAATCCAAAAATCCTGACGGAACGGTGAGAGCGCTTGTTACCATTTTGTCAACAAAGAATACTTTTGTTTTCCCATTGATATCGGCATGCGTTGCTTGAAGACGAAATCCATTGAATTTATTTCCAGTATCAGTAATCTTTCCTGCGGTAAGATATGGCGCGAAAAGATTCTCATCTAATTTTGTTCCGATCAGTTTCCAACCAATATGGTTCACAGGAAATGCAGGACCAGAACAGATTTGACCATTTCCATCTCGGATTACAGTACGAAGTGAAATATCCATCTTTCCATCGGCCCAAACCCAAGCGCCGATGTAACTTCCGCGGAGCATCGATCCTAATTCAGCATTTGTTGCTCTTGTAATTCGAACATTCCAATCTAAACTAGATGCTGCATCATCCACAAATGTCCATTTACCGCTTCCCGTGCCTTCGTATGGGTGTTCAGTGGAATATACAAGGGTAGACGATGCAATGACAACTCCTACAATTTGAGCAGCATTGCCTTGTGAAGGAGTAAGCCATCCAGTTATTCCCGAAGCATTAAAATCGAATAATACTTGAGGTGCAACTGTTCGATTTGGATAATGAACATTGATGTCATCAATAAAAATTGTACCAACTGCTTTGCTGCCAACAGGATTATTCTCACCCAATAGAATTTGAATTTCATTGAGTGCGATAGGAAAATCCAATGTTCCTGATGTTACAGGTTTTGCATTCACCATTTTGAAGCCGACATTTTGCCATGCTCCAGTCCAATTGACTATTGTCGGAGAAGTGATGTAAAATTGTTCACCGGTTTTGTCTGTGAACAATAGTTTTAGAGAGTGTCCGCCGCCATTTCCATATACTTTTATATAGATACTGTCCGGTCGACTAGCAATTGGAAGATTTGTTTTTAATTGAGCTGT
>DMPG01000339.1:5051-7450 GCA_003456055.1 Bacteroidota bacterium
CCAAAAAATACATTGTCAGGATCTGTTCCGATAACATCCTGATTCCATAAAAAAAGATCATTGAACTTTTCCGCTATAATTGCCGTATCAGTGCCGCTAAAATCATAATTGAGTTTTACTTTTACGGTATCCAATGATAATTGAAATGATCCTTTATTGAATCCGGTTGCAGTTACAACATTGTCGCTTGGAGAAAAATTAATTCCTTGACCTGTAATTGCCGGAACTACTTGAGTTCCGAGAATCGTAACTCCATTATTTCCGGAATCGATTCCTTTTATCGTCAACGTTACTTGTTCTCCGGGAGTCATGACAAGAGATGAAGGATAGACACGGATTTCTTTAATTACTCGAACAAAAACTCTTGCAGAATCAAAAATTCCGTTAAAAGAAATTCGAACCCATCCACTGTCATTGGTATTTTTTGCGGCAAACAGTCCTGCAGCATCTATTGTTCCAATAGCTGTATCACAACTCCAAACGGTAGCAATCGGAAGTGAAAGGGGATTATAATATTCATCTTTTCCTTCAGCGTGAAATTGATATGTATTTCCTTGAAACACGTCGGCTTTGTTTTCGAGTAAATTTAAATAATGTAACGTGCCAACAGGTGCAGTGCTAATAACCTGCAATGTATTTGCAACCGAACGTTCTCCGCCGGGATCTGACGGTGAATTAACGACTTCACCGCGAACGACCATTGTCGTTGATCCGCCGCCATCAAGATTGAATGCATCTTTGATTCCCAATGTGATAAGAAAATTTGCCATCTCAGTGAAATTCATTCCCAAACTGCTGGATTGTCGTCCGTCAACAGTGCACAGAAATACTTTCATACTGTCATCGCTAAGCCCAACAAATGTTCGCGGATGTCTTGCGTTGTTGAAACTCGCACCTGATTGGTCGTAATCACCCAAAGTAGGAAATGCAACGCCATCTTTGATCAAGTGGCCGTTTCCTGAAATTAATTGAGTAAGCCGTTTCACTGCTGCCGGTGTTGTTGGATTGAACGTCAGAAATAATTTTACAGTATCACCAATAGAAAAATTATTTGTTATAAAAGTTGCCGGCGCTCCGCTGCCGCCTGAAATTACATATCCATTAGCTGGAATGGCGCTGTTACCCAAAGATTTTTGTTTGATGACAACTTGAAGTGTATCATTTGCAGCCAACGGTTGTGTGAGAACTTCCAAAACTGCTTCTGAAAAACTTGCATCAGTTCCGGTTGCTGATCCTTTGAATGAGCTATAGAGAATAGTTTTTCCTGCAGCTTGAGTAGTATTGCTTTCGTTGATGATAAGAGATGCTCCATTTTTTGCAAAGATCTTTCCTGAAAAACCAAATCGATCTAAATATACTTTTCGATTTTCTGTAAAGACAAAACTCGATTTCGATTGAGAGATCCCAAGAACCGGTTTTCCATTTGCCACTTGATTGTGTACCGGCCAGCCTGTTTCAAAACTAAAAAAACCGCCGTTGATCGCACCGATAACGCGATGGCCGACTTTATCATTCGCCGCAGATTGAACTGTTGTTTTCGTTAATCCACCGGCCGGTTTGTAGGTCTCAAATGTTAAGAGAGGGTTAGTGATGTCAACTTCAAGAACGTCTAGCGTGAATGGTCCGGGCAACGTATATTGAGTGTGAACTACTCCGGGTGCTACGATTGCAGTTGAGACTGTATCTGATAAGGAGAATGCTTGACAAACAAGGACAACAATGAGTACAAAAAGAGTTTTCATAGGTGTGGTATTATTTAAGTGAGAGTTATTTGAAGTGTTCATAGAAAATTAAGGGGGTACTCTATGAATTCGGAGATTTGAAACAATGGTGGACTATAGTGGTTCCATGCCAGCCGTTGCAAAATATTTTATCGGCGGGCAGTGAACCGCCCATCTGCCCGATGCTTCGCATTGGAACGCACTTGCTATAGTAAGAACTTCAATTGGTGGACCGTAGCGGGATCGAACCGCTGACCTNNGCAAGCGCTCTCCCAGCTGAGCTAACGGCCCTTGCAAATGAATCTGTACAAATATATGAAACAAATTGAAGAAAGAAAATAATTTCTTTATACTGTATTACATACAGGGGCAAAACAATGTCGCTTTTCAATAAACATCTTGATGTTATACTTTCTCCACTCATTATCAATCCGCAATTTGAATTCCATATTCATTCCGATATTCGTAAAAAATATAAAGTGGATGATGTTTTATTTGGTTCAACGGGCAATGTCGTCTTCCCAAACTATCGGACAGTGCGTGAACTTGCGTCTAAAATCAATCAAACTCGAAAAAGTTCCGGTGAGAATAAAAATGAGATCCGCGCAGGGCATCTGAACGCAATGGGATTGATCGATGAAATCAATCATGTGATCATACGAATGTATGAAGAGCAGG
>DMPG01000280.1:0-5026 GCA_003456055.1 Bacteroidota bacterium
AGCCCACGATTTAAATCGTGGGCTAAAAAACCAAAAAGTTAATATTTAAACCGTTTTAACGGTTTCTTCAAATAAACTGTCAAGTTTGGTTTAATATTATTCATCCAGTCTACTAGTATCATGCTTTTGTATTTTTTTGATATTTTCTCAACATCTTTCACAATCATTATGAAAGTTCTTTCTTTAATTGCTATAACATTCTATTTCATAGCATCACCAATTTATTCACAAGATTTTGAGCAATCGAAAAACCCTTATCATACCAGTTGGACTGTTGATGGATTAGTGTTTGGTACTTCTATTATCGTTGCTTTTACAGCATCTGCTATCGATGATAAATTGCCAAAGCTGACAATAGCTGAAATTAATTCCCTATCAAAGAACGATATTAACCCAATTGACCGACTGTCAGCCGGATTTTATTCAGAAGAACAATCCACGGTAAGTGATATCCTTGTGGGAGCATCAATTATTTCCCCATTGTTTTTAATGATTGATAATGATATTCGAAACGGTGTCGTTACGATTGGCACAATGTATCTGGAGGTAGCATTGTTCTCAACCTTCATACCGTCATATGGAAAAGGCGGAACTCGGAGAATTAGACCGTACGTTTATGGCACATCAGCACCGCTTTCTGAGAAGCTAAATATTGATTCCCGACGATCTTTTTTTTCAGGTCATGCAACCTGGGCCTTTGCAACAAGTATTTTCTTTGCTAATGTATATTCAGATTATTATCCGAATTCTAGATATAAGGATTTTGTTTGGTATGGCTCTATTGGATTAGCGTCAACAGTATCTATACTTAGGGTGAGTTCGGGTGCACATTTTATTAGCGATGTTATTGTAGGTGCTGCGGTGGGAAGTACGATAGGTTATATTATTCCGTATCTACATCAAAATCATTCTGAGACTCTTTCTTTGTCCCCGCAAATATCTCCTCAATACAGAGGTCTTACTTTTTCAATACGTTTATTATAAAAAGAGGCGAATCCTAAATTCGCCTCTTTTATTTTCTTTTATGGTCTTCCGCCACCAGGACCGCTATGTCCGCCTGGCATACCATGTCCACCTGGTCCACCATTACCGCCTGGTCCGCCATGTCCTCTTGGACCTCCACCTCTATGACCAGCTTTATTCCAGAACCTAACAACCCATTTATCAAATTTTACTAATTGTTCAGTTGTAAGAATTGATTGAACTGATGCAATGAATTGATCGCGTGCCGCTTTTACCAATTCACGCGCTTGAATTTTAGTAATAAGTGAATCCTTCACTTGCTGACGAATATCTTTTAATGTATTAAATAAAGTAATCCCGTACACTTTTACACTATCAAATTGTTCCGGCGTTAATCCCAAATGAATATTCAAGGAATTTAGCATACGGCCATGGCGCAGTGAATCGTGGCAGACAGAATCTGCAGTTGTTGTTATAATAATATCATCAACTTGTAGAACTGTCATTTTCAGCATTGATGTTTCACTGAATTCAACTGCAGATGAAGATGCAGTCGTTGTGTCTGTTGGATTACTTTTGTCGCATCCAACAAGCAACAAAGCAAAGAGCGCAACAGCAAATATTTTCTTCATAGATATGTCCCTGAATAAATTGTGAATAAGTGAGTTAATTAATTATGAATGATTTAAATCTTCACCATTCATTTCTATACTTCTTACTACAATGGTCGTGCCAGATATTTTCTTTGTTTTTTTCTGTTTTTAGACACTGGAAATATTTCGTTGTGCATACTTTGCATATCAAGCGCACAGTATGCACAAAAAAAATCCCGCTTAAAGCGGGATTCACAACAATTACACTTGGGCGTTTTACTTCACTTTGACATCTATCATCTTCGGTTTGGCTTCCTCAGCTTTGGGAAGTGTTAATGTCAAGATTCCATTGTTGTATTGAGCATCAATATCATTTGATTTTATGGATCCAGGAATTGTAAAAGTACGCTCAAATGATCCGTAGCTGCGTTCCACTCGATGATAGCTTCCCTCCTTTTTAGCATATTCATTTTTCTTTTCGCCGCGAATCGTAAGCAGATTGTTCTCAAGTGTGATCTTCACATCATCCTTGTTCATTCCCGGAAGCTCTGCTTTCAAAATGTAATTATCATTGTTTTCAACAATGTCCACAGCAGGATTCCAATCGCGCGAAAAGAAAGAATCATTCACAAGATTGTCACCACGGAAATAATCATCAAAGATTCTGTTCATATCATTCTGCAATGATTGTAAACCACGGAATGACGGGAATTCTCGATTCCAAAAAGACAATTCTTGTGTCGGGTTTCGTTTCATCAGTGACATACTATTTCTCCTTTCTTGTTATATAGTGATATATTGTGATAAATTAGGAATATGGTAAATGATTATTTGATCTGTATTTGTTTTGGCAAATACTGTAGCTTTTTATTCAATGTAACTGTCAATACACCAAGATTGTATTGTGCATCTACTGTCTGAACATCTATGTCGCCGCCAAGAGAAAATTCTCTGTAATATCGTCCTTCAATATTTGCTGTTTCCAGATTTTCTGCAATAGTAGCTGCAACAATTAAAGTATTATTTTCAATATTTGCTTTGATACTTTCCTTTGCTGCGCCAGGAATATCGAGAGAAACGATATATGATACTGGAGTTTCAAGAATATTTACGGCGGGTACAATTGATTGCATAGTTTTCTTTTCAACTGTTTCGGTTTGCATAATAGTATTCCTTTCTTATCAATTTTATCGGATGAATATTTGTTTTGGTTTAGCATTTTCATGTTTAGGAAGAACAATCTGAAGAAGACCATTTTCATGAATAGCAGAAACCTTTTCAACGTCTACTGAATATGGAAGATTAATTCTCCGCTCAAATGAACCATACGAAACCTCGTTCCGAATCCATTGTTCATTTTCTTTTAATTCGGGTTGTTTGCGTTCAGCAGAAATAGTCAATACGCCGTCATTTACATTCACGGTAACATCTGACTTTGAGATTCCAGGAAGATCGACATTAACGAGAACTTGTTCTCCGGTATCTTTCATTACTACACCTGAAAATCTATTCGTTCGATTGACTGTGGGATGCGATACAAGCGCGGTGTTAACGATTGAATCAATCTCATCAAAGATATTTGTTATTGGTTTGAATCGGACTAACATAATATTTCTCCTTGTTTGATTTTTTGTTTTTGAATTCTGTTTATGTTTGACATTTAACATTTCAAGAGTCATGCCAAAAAATAGTGGCAGTATTTCAAAGAATTTGATGTTGAGAAATTTTTTTAATGTAATGATGACAGTAAAGAAGGACAGATTTTCAAAAACAATGTGATTTTTAGACAGAAGAATATGACAATAAAACAAAAACGCCTTTTTATGAGAAGGCGTTTTTGNNAGCCTTCTTATGAGAAGGCGTTTTTGTTTTTGACTATGCAATATTTTTATTCTTGTTCAGCGAGCCATCGTTCAGCATCAATTGCCGCCATACATCCGCTCCCAGCAGCAGTAACTGCTTGACGATAATAATGATCTGCCACATCACCTGCAGCAAATATTCCTTCGATATTTGTTTTCGTTGAGCCGGCTTGAACCTTCAAATATCCATTTTCTTGCATATCAAGAATTCCTTTGAATATTTCTGTATTAGGTGAATGACCGATCGCCAAAAAAAGCCCGTCTGCTTTTACTTCTTTTACTGCACCGGTTTTTATATTCTTCAACTTCAAACCAGTCATTTTTTTTCGGTTATTCTCATTCACTCCAAGCACTTCTTCCACCGTTGAATTCCACTCCACGGAAACTTTTGGATTGTTCAGTACACGATCTTGCATCACTTTTGATGCGCGAAATTCTTCGCGACGATGAACAAGTGTTAATTTCTTCGCAAACTTAGTGAGGAAACTTGCCTCTTCCATTGCTGTATCACCACCGCCAACAACATACACTTCCTGGTCGCGAAAGAAAAATCCATCACACGTTGCACAGGCTGATACTCCATATCCTGAATATTCTTTTTCAGAAGGAAGACCAAGCCACTTTGCCGAAGCACCTGTAGAGACGATCACTGAATCAGCAGTATATAACTCTTCATCGACCCACATTTTGAAAGGACGTTTCGAAAAATCTACTTTCGACACAATTTTGAATTGCGATTCTGCGCCGAATCGTTGTGCTTGCTTTCTCATAACATCCATCAAATCGGGGCCTTGAATTCCATGCTCGAAACCCGGATAATTTTCAACTTCAGTTGTAATTGTTAACTGACCACCCGGTTGTATCCCTTCAAACATCAATGGAGCAAGATTTGCTCTACTTGCATAGATGGCTGCTGTAAGTCCGGCTGGACCGGAACCGATTATGATTACTTTGCGATGATTGTTGGACATATATTTTAATTTTAAATGAATGATATGAAATATGTAAAGATTAGTTTTTTATGTTATCTAGAACAATTGACGCGTTACGAATAATTCCCTCATGTTTCGATCTTTTAATTGGAGAATTTTTGAATCGTTTTGAGAACTCTTCCTGTGTAATATTTTCTAATTCCTTTAGTAATGGATTTATATTTTCTATTCTAGGTTCAAATTCATTATGCTCTGTTGGCTGTTGAAACTTATTCCAGGGACAAACATCCTGACAAATATCGCAGCCATAGATCCATTGATCAAAATTCTTTCCAAGTTCCTTCGCGATTTCGCCTCGATGTTCTATTGTTAAATACGAGATACACCTATTACTATCAACAATATATGGTTCCCGAATTGCATCCGTCGGGCATGCTTCGATACAAGCTGTGCAAGATCCGCAAAAATCTTCAATCGGTGAATCGTAATCAAGTATTTCCGTAGTAATGATCTCACCAAGAAAAACCCAAGATCCATACTCTTTTGTGATAAAATTCGTATGTTTCCCCTGCCAGCCAATACCGGCACGTGAAGCCCACACTTTGTCCATCATCGGTCCTGTATCAACGTAATATCGATTGTCTGATCTAGGTGCTAGTTGTTTGATGCACTCAGC
>DMPG01000280.1:5032-5547 GCA_003456055.1 Bacteroidota bacterium
CCGAGATATTTTTCCTACCGTTGGCTCATTAGTATGTTCTTCTGGAGAATAATAATTGATTGCCACACTAATGACAGATTGTGCATTCGGAACGATATTTCTCGGATCGACTCTCTTCTCAACATTCTTTTCCATCCACAGCATTGAGGCTTGGTATCCAAGCCTAAGCCATTCTTTCAAATGCTCACCTTCCACATTCAACAATTCAGCTTTTGCTATACCTATTTTACAGAAACCAAGTTCAAGAGCTTTAATTTTTATTTCTTCGGTCAATGTCATTTAATAAATTATGAATTATGAAATTCATCTTTCATAATTCATCCTTCTTCCTTTCCCAAAATCACTTTTCCATTCTTCACTTTCGTCTCAAATACTTTTACTCTTCCGCTGGCATTTGTTGAAATTCCAGTTCGTACATCATACGCCCAGCCATGCATCGGGCAGGTAACAATTCCATTTTCAAACATCCCATCATGCAATTTCTGATATTTTTGATGTGGACACATATTTGATAT
>DMPG01000280.1:5557-9418 GCA_003456055.1 Bacteroidota bacterium
CCTCTGGTTTCTTTAACTTCATCAAAATTACAAACAACGAACTCACTCATTAAGATTCTCACGATCAGAAAACAAGTTTATCTTTAATTGAAAATCCTTTTTCATTTTTTTGTAATGTTACCGCAACAGTTTCAGGATCATGCTCAAAAAATAATATCCACTTTTCTTTTTCTGCTTGGGGAATTAGTCGTTGTTTTTCCTCCATTGTTGCCATTGGACGAAGATCATACCCCATAATATACGGAAATGGTATGTGTGAAGTCGTAGGGATAAGATCGCAACAAAACAGTAATGTATTCTCTCCATCGGAGATTTTGGGCAGTTGTTGCGCCATTGTATGACCATTGCAGACAACAACTGAAATTCCCGGAAAGATCTCTTTCTCTCCATCAACAAACTCCAGTTTCCCTTTTTCATTTAGCAGTTGGAAATCATCTTTGAAAAAACTTGCTCGGTCACGATCGGTTGGATTCTGTGATAATTCCCAGTGGGCTTTCTGCACATAATGCGCTGCATTGGGAAACGTTAATTCCAATTTCCCATTCTCCATCTTTGTGCTTCCGCCGCAGTGATCGAAATGCAAATGGGTAAGAATAACATCTGTCACTTCTTCCGGTTTTACTCCTACTATTGCAAGCGATTCTATCAATGCAAACTGAGAATTATCAAGATGATAGATGTCTTTCAATTTATCATTCCACTTTGAACCGTTTCCGGTATCAACAAGAATTATTTTCCCCTCACCTCTAATTAATAGACATCTCGCCGCAAGAGTAATTCTCATTCGTTCATCGGGTGGATTTAATTTTGACCAAAAGACCCATGGTACAACGCCAAACATAGCGCCGCCATCGAGGGAAAACCGTCCGGTTTCTATTGAAGTGAGTTCGTAGTTTCCAATTTTCATTATAATTCCAAAAATAAAAAGGTCGGTTCAATATATGAACCGACCTTCAAAAAAACATCAACTAATGATAACTATTTTCTGAAACGCGAATTTGAGGCACTTAATTCTGCAAATGCTCGTTCAGGATGAATTTCTTTAGCACGTGCAATTAAAACAGCTTCGTCTTCAGGATGATTTGGATCCGGTACACAGCAGTCAACTGGGCATACTGCCGCACATTGTTCTTGATCGAAATGTCCCACACATTCCGTGCATTTGCCGGGAACGATGTAATAAAAATCATTTGAGATCGCGTCTGATTTCTGTCCTTTGTAATCATATTGTGCGCCGCCTGCATAAATAGCAGTGTTCGGACATTCCGGTTCACATGCGCCGCAATTGATACATTCTTCGGTTATAAATGTTGCCATAATTTTTCTCCTAAGGAATTAATTATATAACTATGAAATAATAATGAAAACTTGTTCCAAACTCAATAAGCGAATTCTACAGATATAACTGGTTTTAATTCGTCAAAGTATTGCTTAGATTTATAGATATTTTTTCTCAAGAATCGTGCCATTTCCATCAAATACATACAACAATGGTGCACCAGTAGGGATATTTAGCTCTAAAACCTGTTCTTTTGTGAGTTTATCGAGATGCATTACGATCGATCGAAGACTGTTTCCGTGAGCCGCAACGATGATATTTTTCCCATTTTTGATTTCAGGGAAGATGTTTTTCTCCCAATAAGGAAGAGTCCGGGCAGCAGTGTCCTTTAAGCTTTCGCTTTTGCCTTCTGGATTCAGTTCAGTTTTTTCGGCTGGAGGCGGGATATCGTAACTGCGACGCCAAATTTTTACCTGCTCATCACCGTATTTTACAGCAGTTTCGGCTTTGTTCAAACCCTGCAAAGCACCATAATGCCGTTCGTTCAACGCTTCATCATATTCTGTAGGAATATTTTCCTGACCACTTGCTTGAAGAATGAACTGTAATGTAATGTTTGCACGCTGTAATTTTGAAGTGAATGCTTTGTCAAATTTATAAGACTTAAGTTTTTCTCCGGCAGATTTTGCTTCCTGTTCTCCTTTGGAAGAAAGTGGAACATCAACCCAGCCGGTAAAACGATTTTCAAGATTCCATTGTGATTCGCCATGGCGAATTAAGATTAAGTTTGGCATAGTATATTCCCTTATAGTTTTACGTTAAAATATTTTGATTCCGGATGGTGTACAATAATTGCATCCGTTGATTGTTCAGGTTCAAGCATGAACTCTTCCGTTAAATGTACACCAATTTGTTCGGGATGCAAGAGTTCAAATAGTTTTGTGTGATCTTCAAGATTCGGGCATGCAGGATAACCAAAACTGAATCGTGATCCCTGATATCCCTGACTGAATAATCGTTTTATTTCTTTCGCATCTTTTCCTGCAATGCCTAACTCTTCACGAATTTTTTTGTGCCAAAGCTCAGCGAGTGCCTCAGCAGTTTCAACACTTAATCCATGAAAATACAGATATTCTTTGTAATTATTTGCAGCAAATAATTTTGCAGAATGTTCTGACGCTTTTTTCCCCATTGTTACCATGTGGAAGGGAACTACATCAATCTTGCCGGAAGCTTTTGGAGCAAAATAATCTGCAAGACATAAGAAACGATCATCCTGCTGACGAGGAAATGTAAAGCGCATTCGCTCAGTTTTCTGATCTTCTTGATAAATGATAAGATCATTTCCTGCAGATTGACAAGGAAAATAACCGTAGACAACTTTTGGCTGCAACAACTGTTCTTCAATAGACTGATTCTTCAGTCGTTCAAGATCGGGTCGAACTTTTTCATCAACTTCTTTTTGATATTCTTCTTCACTTCGTTTCCCTTTTCGCACCTGCCATTGACCTTTGATCAATGCAGACTCGTTGACATATTCAAATATTTCTTCAAGTGAAATATTTTCAACTACTTTATTCCCCCAAAATGGAGCGGTTGGAATTGGAACTTCTGTGGAAACTTTAGAACGAACATCATTTTCCGGATTTTCTCGTAATGCAGCAGCAATCTTTGCTTCTGAACCAGTTAATAATTCTTCTCCATCTTCATCAAACACTACAGGTTCTTTTATTGTTGATGTAAAACTTTCAATTCCTTTGGTCTTTAGTTGGTCCATAAAGCGCAGTCCATCAAAGGCATCCGATGCATACACAACAGTTCCCTTATACAACGAACGAAGATCTTGTTCAACAAATCGGCGGGTCAAAGCAGCGCCTCCAAGAACAACGGGAGGAGTTAACCCCCGTTCATTCATCACTTCAAGATTTTCTTTCATGATTGCAGTGGATTTCACCAACAGTCCGCTCATACCAATTGCGTCGGGTTTATACTCTTCCCACGCTTTAAGAATATTCTCCAACGGTTGTTTTATTCCAAGATTGTAAACTTTGTAACCATTGTTTGTGAGAATGATATCAACAAGATTCTTTCCAATATCATGAACATCGCCTTTTACTGTGGCCATCCACACTTTTTTCCGGCTATCGACCGTATTATTTTTTAATTTATCAGCTTCAATGTATGGCAGCAGATATGCTACGGCTTTCTTCATTACCCTTGCCGATTTGATTACCTGCGGCAAAAACATTTTCCCTGCACCAAACAATTCGCCCACCACATTCATGCCGTCCATCAGCNNTTCCATGAATTTTTCAAGATGAGCGACTGCAGTTTTCATTGTTTCTGCAGATTGGAGTACAAACGGCAATTGCATCTCACCACGTCCAAATAAGTCGCCAACTACTTTCATTCCACCCAGGAGAATCTCATTAATGATGTGAAGCGGAGTATATTTTTTCATTGCTTCATCAAGATCAGTGGTAATATCCTGCCGATCGCCATCTATGATACGATTTGCAAGGATTTCTTCAATCGCTCCTGCTCTCTCTTTTTTCTCTGCTTTCTTATCTGATTTCTTATCG
>DMPG01000218.1 GCA_003456055.1 Bacteroidota bacterium
TGATGAGATCGGCGATCTTCCGTTGTCGCTGCAGGCGAAGATCCTTCGTTTAATTCAAGAAAAAGAGTATCGCAGAGTGGGAGATTCCAACAATCGAACTGCCGATATTCGGATCATTGCTGCAACCAATAAAGATCTCAAGGAAGAAGTAAAGACAACACGGTTTAGAGAAGATCTGTTCTTCCGTTTGAATGTCATTGGCATCCATCTTCCCCCGCTGCGAGAACGGAAAGATGATATTCCACTGCTTGCCACATATTTTGTGAAACGAGCTGCGGAAAATTACAAACGACCAATTGAAGGAATTCATCCTGATGCAATGCAATTGCTCTTAGCCAATCAGTGGCAGGGAAATGTGAGGGAATTCCAGAATCTGATCGAACGGGCTGTGGTATTGTGTCGCGGGAATACATTGATGAAAGAAGATTTCCTTTTTGACTCGAGCGATCAGTCGGCACTTCAGAAAAATGCAGTGACGCTCGCAGATTTTGAACGACAACTGATCGAGTCGACATTGGAAGAGATGAATGGAAATCGTACACGAACTGCAGAAAAGCTTGGTGTTTCGCTTCGCTGGCTTCAATACCGGATAAAGGAATGGGGTAATGAATAAAAGAATAATCACACAAAGCCACAAAAGATATGAAAGAGAATGAAATTGCAAAAATTGCTGTTGATGTTGCATATCATCTCCACACATCGTTGGGTCCTGGTCTTTTAGAATCTGTATATCAAGAACTGTATGTCTACAAATTGAGGGAACGGGGATTGTTTGTTGAGACGGAAGTGAATGTACCAGTTATATTTGAAGAAAAACACTTTACTTCTTCGTTTCAAATAGACATTCTCATTGAAAAGAAAGTTATCATTGAATTGAAATCTGTAGAAACAATTCTCCCGGTACATAAAAACAAGTTTTAACATACTTAAAATTAGGCAATTTAAAATTAGGGCTACTTATAAATTTTGGTGCTCCTTATATTAAAGGTGGCATTGAACGAATCATTAATGGTAATCTGGAATAATATTTCATTTGATTTTTTGTGTCTTTGTGTGAGACTATGAGTGTTTCCCAATTTAAAATTGAACAGAAGATCAACGAAAGCAGTACGACAATTGTCTATCGTGCGTTTGACGAAATACTGCATCGTACCGTGCTTTTAAAAGTTCTTCACAAACATCTCGCAAATGACCAAGATCTTCGTCAGCGGTTCATTCGGGAAGCGCGTGCGTNNGTCGTACAGTTCTTTTAAAAGTTCTTCACAAGCATCTTGCTAACGATCAGGATCTTCGACAGCGGTTCATACGGGAAGCACGTGCTTGTGCTGCATTGCAAAGCGAACATATCGTTCAAGTGTATGACTTGACGGAGATTGACGGTGCGCCAGCAATTGTGATGGAATTTGTCGAAGGGAAGTCGCTGAAAGATGTGATTGCATCCGGTGAACAGGCAAATATTGGATTTGCAAAAAAAACAGCGACTCATTTGTTACGGGCGCTTTCCATTGCACATGAACGCGGGATCATTCACCGCGATATTAAGCCTGGAAATATCCTTCTTTCAGAGAATGGTACTTTAAAGGTTACCGACTTTGGTTTAGCGTATGTCGCTCTGTCTCCGACTGTAACAATGGAAGGAATGGTCCTCGGTACTCCGGCATATATGGCTCCGGAACAAGTTCGAGGAGATGAGGTGGATGCACGGACCGATCTGTTTGCTCTTGGTGTGACATTAATTGAAGTTCTGAGCGGTGAACGGATCTTTGAAGGATCAACCTATACAGAATGCATGAAAAAAGTATTGGCATTCAAAACGGAGGAGCTGGAGCGTTTCGATGAAAGATCGAATCCGGAATTCTCACAATTTTTACGAAAGTTATTGAATCCAAAAAAAGATGAGCGCTTTTCGTCGGCCCGCGAAGCATTGACCAATGTTGATGAAAAAAAATCTTCAGCTTTTTTTAAACCGGTCATTCAATCGAAGAAGAAAAATCTTATTCCTTATGGTATAGCGGCAATCACCATACTCGCTATTATCGCGTTTGGCTGGTCAAAAATATTACTTAATGGCTCCAATGAAACTATCGAACCTAAGACTGGACTTATACCGCCCGATACTCAAAACGTACAACCTGCTGAATTGATTAATGAAAAACCACAATTGAGTTCATCAAATGAAAAAGCAATTGAACCGAAAGAGCAGCTTGTTGTAAAAAAAGAGGAAAGTTTTCTTCCATTAGATTCAGGGAAAGTATATCTCACCAGTACCCCATGGGCAAAAGTGTACGTGAACAATGAACTTATCGGAGAAACTCCGATGTCAAAAGCAATTATTTTAGCAGCCGGGAATCATACTATTATGTTTTCTAATCCTTCATTCGATCCGATCGTCAAAACGATCATTGTTGAAGCGAATCGGGATATTAGTGTTACCGGAGATTTTATGGAAAATGCCGGTTATGTGATGTGTGTTGTACAGCCTTGGGCAGAAGTGTATGTTGATGAACAATACAAGAATATCACGCCACTTGAAAAACCGATCGTTCTCTCATCCGGAAAACATACTCTTCGTTTTAAAAATTCTTCATTTCCCGATCTTGTAAAGGAAGTTGTGATAACACCTAAAGATACCATTCATGTTGCCATGACATTCAAAAAATGACTTCAACCTTTAAGAAAATATTCCTTTCTGTAACGATGTTGTGCGTATTGCTTAATGCGCAAAACGGTAATTCACTTTCAAGTTTGAATGACATTGAAATTCTCTACAATAATGGACAATATCTTTCGGCAGAATTAGAAGCACGCAGGATGTTTGAACAGACAGAATTGAATGATTCAACAAAGGTTCAACTTGAAAAATGGATCGCCTTTGCTTTGATCGCGCAGGGAAAATCTTCCCTTGCAAAAGAACGATTCGTTGCGCTGCTGAACATCGACGGAACATTTGAACTTGATCCGATCCTAACATCACCAAAGATTCTTTCTGTCTTTAACGATGCACGCGTGAAATATATTTCCCAGAAAAAAACAAAGATAGTTGATTCAACACAACAATCCGTACAATATTCTGTTTCTTACAGAACAATCGTTTTTCCGGGATGGGAACAATTCTATCAAGGAAGAACAACATCCGGTTATCTCTACGGTGCAGCTGGAATTATTTCATTATCATCCGGCATTGTTTTCGATATACTCCGCTCTGATGCTCGAAAGGAATATTTATCTGCAG
>DMPG01000301.1 GCA_003456055.1 Bacteroidota bacterium
TTCAGGACTGGTTCATTTACAATGGGAATGCGGTTGAGATTTTAAGAATTGTAAATAAGAGAAACATTTGAGAGCACATCGATCCCCGAGCAAAATAAGCCGGGGATTGGTGTTTTAAATAGCACGACGTAATCGTGCAACGGGAATCATCATCGATTCTCGATATTTTGCAACAGTGCGGCGTGCAATATTGAAACCCTTTTCCTTAAGAATTGCAGCAATTTCTTCGTCGCTAAATGGTTTGGATTTAACTTCACCGGCAAGGATCTCTTTGATCCGTAGTTTNNCCAAGGATCTCTTTGATCCGAAGTTTTACTTCTTTATTCGACACATCTTCACCACTTTGAGTGCTGATTCCTTCGCTGAAGAAATAACGCAACTCAAAAACACCAAAATCGGTCTGCACATACTTTCCGTTTACAACACGGCTGATGGTGGAAATATCCATACGAATTGTCTCTGCAATATCCTTATAGATCAACGGTTTTAATCCTTCACCGGTCTCAAAGAAGTCCTTTTGCCGATCGACGATCTCGTGCATCACTTTCAACATTGTTTCACGCCGCTGATAAATGGAAGCGATGAACCATTTTGCAGCATCGAATTTTGAGCGGAGAAATTGTTTTGTGTCTGCACCAACTTCCTTATTCCGTTTGGACATTAAATCTTTGTAACCGCGATTGATACGGAGCGGAGGGACATTTTTATCGTTAAGCTGAATAATAAAATTGCTCTCATCTTTGGTAACGATGAAATCCGGTGTAAGATAATTCTGCGCCGAGTCGATCGTTCCTTCACCCGGTTTTGGATTCAGGTGAGAGATCAACTCCAATATTTTTTTTACATCGTCAATAGAAATGTTGAGTAACTTTGCGATCTGTTCGTAATGTTTCTTTGTGAATTCGTCAAAATGATCCCGAAGTAATTTCCTGGCAAGTTCGAGCATCGCCGGTTCACCTTTTGCAAATTCCGACTGTATCAATAGACATTCCTGCAAAGAACGGCTGGCGATTCCGACCGGTTCAAGACGTTGAATAATGAACAATACTTCTTCAACCTGTGAAACTTTAAGGTGCAGTTTATTGGCAAGATTGATGTCGTTTACAATTGATTCGAGATCGCGCCGCAGATACCCATCCTCATCAATATTGCCGATGATCTCTTCAGCAACGATCATCCCAATATCGGTAACTTCCGCAAGCTGTAATTGTTCTAGCAGCTTTTCTGCCATTGGAGTGATTGATGCGATCGGGATCTCTTCTCGTTCTTCATCTTCATTGTTCTGAACTTCCCGCTTTCCTTTGAACATTTCCTCATCGTTCAAATAATCTTCAAAGGTAAATTCATCTTCTTTTTTGGCGATCGTTTCTTCAGTTTCGGCTTCCGTAACAGGATCAGTATCGCTTAGTGTCTCTGTATCCAATTCACCGTCTACTCCTTCTTCCAATAAAGGATTTATTTCCAACTCAGTCTTTATAAGTTGTTCCAATGCAAGTGATGGGAGCTGCAGCAGCTTCAGATACTGGATCTGCTGCGGAGTGAGTTTTTGGAGTAATCGTTGTTGTTGTGAAAGATGCAGCATAGTTATTGTACAGTCTCAATTCTCTTATTCAATTCTTCTGTCCATTCTTTTCCAAACGCCCGCTCTAACGGTGTGGAAACGAAATGATTCAATGCAATGTTCTCGTTTTTCCCTTTATCCAACGCAGGTGCACATTCGCTGAAATATTCAAAGTGGATCTCTTTTCCATTGTTCTCGGTTCTTCCGATCCGTATTGGAAAGAGATGGCACGATAGCGGTTTTTGCCAAGATATTTTTTTCTCATAATATGCTCTTTCGAAAGAGCATTTTGCAATGTCATTATCATAATAGACAAATACGCACGCTTTTCCATCAATACATTGTGTTGCGTAGTACCCTGATTCACCATCAACTAATCCAAATTGATCGATGACCGAACGATGCCGTTCCGGTAAATATTCCTTAATAAACGGGAATGCTTCTTGAATTTCCTGAACCTCATCATCCTGCAGTGGGGCGCCTCGACCGCCGGGAAAGGTGCAGCATGCGCCTTTGCAGGCGTTAAGATCGCAGGAAAACTTCGTTTCTGCAATGGATTGATGAACTTCTATTTCAGCAATGGTAAACATTTGTAGATGAAGATAAGAATATTTTGAGGAAGGTGAAAGGATTAGGTGAAAAGATGAGTTCAGTTTTTTTATGTTCTCAAAAACATTTTTCCCGCCATTTGCCTCACAATTCCCTTAAATTCAAGACTTAAAAGATTCACCAGAACATCGGAGGAAGAAAGCTGTGATTGTTCCGAAATGATATCGATGTGAATAGGCTCGTGTGTAAGAACATCAAATATTTTTTGTTCAAACGCGTTAAGCTGCGGCGGTTCTGGCGCGCGTGGTTTTGATTTTAGAACCGGTTGAAGTAACAGCTGCAGTTCTTCCAGAATATCATCAACAGATTGAATGAGTTTTGCCTGCCCGTTCTTGATGAGTTTGTTCGTGCCAAAGCTTTGTTTTTCCGTTATATTTCCCGGATAACAAAATAATTCCCGGTTTTGATCGATCGCTGTTGTTGCCGTTATCATCGCGCCACCATCGACATCCGATTCGATGATAACAGTTCCAAGCGTCATTCCGCTGATAATGCGATTGCGACGCGGGAAAAAACCGGGGTGGGAGGGTGTGCTCATTAACAGTTCGGAAATCACTGCTCCCTGGCGAGTCGATTCAATGAGTTCCACAAGTTTTTCATTCTCTTTCGGATAAATTTTATCAATGCTTCCGCCAAGCACCGCAATGGTTCTTCCATGTGCATGAAGATTACTTTTGTGTGCAATGGTGTCAACACCTCGTGCCAATCCGCTTACAACAGTGATTCCACGCTGTGATAATTCTTTTGCAAGGACCTCAGTCAGGTGTTTACCGTATGATGTTGGATGCCGTGTGCCGACTATTGCGATAGAATAATTATCGTCACGATGAAGTTTTCCGCGGACGAATAATAAAACGGGCGGGTCGTAAATATTCTTTAGTTGAATCGGATAACTATCATCCCAATAGGAAATAATTGTTCCATTCACTTTGTTGACGAGTGAAAATTGTCCATCAATAAATTGCTGATCCCGTTGAGTGTGCCGTATCAGNNGAAAAGATCTCTGATGTCGAATTGAAATGATTGACAAGATTGATGATCTTCCGATCGCTGATCTTTGGAATGGACTTTAAATGCAGCAGATCCTGAATGCTGATGATGTCGCTCATTCAATTATCCAACAATTTCCTGTTGAAAACGATTGACAAGTGCAGTTGCTTCATCTTTCGTTTTTGCTTCAGCAATAATTCTGATGATCGGTTCGGTGTTCGATTTTCGTAGATGAACCCATGATGTTGGAAAATCGATCTTCAGTCCGTCATCAAAGTTTGTTTTTTCTGATTTCGAATATTTGTTGTATAGCCGTTGAAGGATTTCATCAGGCTTCAATGAACCGAGTTCGATCTTATTCTTCACAATCTCATATTGCGGCAAACTTGCTTTTAGTGCAGATGCTTTTCCGCCAAAGTTCGTGAGCAGCTGAAGGAATAAACCGATTCCAACAATCGCATCACGTCCAAGATGGACCTCCGGTAAAATCACTCCGCCGCTTCCTTCGCCGCCGATGATCGAATTGAGCCGTTTCATTGCTGAAGCTACGTTGATCTCACCAACAGGTGTTCGATGAACGGTTGCACCATATTCTGCTGCAACATCTTCTACTGCTCTTGTCGTGGAAAGATTTACAACGACTGAATTATTTGTTCTTCCCAGTTTTTTTTCGGCTTCCAGAATGAATTTTGTTGCCGATACGATCGTGTATTCCTCTACAAATGGTTTCCCTTCTTCTGTGATCAGCACCAAGCGGTCAACATCCGGATCGACTGCAATTCCAAGGTCAGCTTTTTCTTTTATCACTCGATTGCAAAGATCGGTCAGATTTTCAGGAATTGGTTCGGGGGTGTGTGAAAAAATTCCGCTGACTTCGCAATTCATTTCAATCACTTCGCAGCCAAGCCTGCGTAACAATGTCGGTACAATTAATCCGCCTGCGGTGTTCACGCAATCCAATACAATTTTGAGTTTTCTATTTGCAATCTGTATTCTATTGATACTCGGAAGCGTAAGAATAGCTTTAATATGTTCACCGATGAATTCCGGATTTCGGGTTAATTTTCCTTGTTTATTCCATGGCTGGTAAGAAAAATTTCCGCGGTCAGCAATGGTCCAAAATTGTTTGTTTTCTTCGCCGTTCAGGAACATTCCCGAAGATCCCATAAACTTTAGTCCATTCCAAATCATTGGATTGTGGCTGGCAGTGATCTCTATTCCTCCAGCTGCATGAAGTTTTTCAATTGCAAGTCCAACGGTTGGGGTGGGGCAAATTCCAAGAGAAATAACATTGCAACCGGATTGTATCAATGTTGCAATGACAATATCGGCAATTGAAGAACCAGTGATTCGACCGTCTCTTCCAACGATGATTGTTCCATAGTTACAATATTCAGCAAATGCAGCTGAATATTTGATTACAGTTTCCGGAGTTAGTGATTCTCCGACGACTCCGCGAATTCCAGAAATACTGACCATTAAAGACATATTTTTTCTTTCATAATATTGAGACAGTGGTTTTTACCAAAATAAGCATGAATGGTTAGCCAAGCAAGTGTGATTACGGTGTTTGCTTCTTTCTTCAGGTTTTTCCATATTCCTTTCAGAAATTCTTCATAAATACAAAGGAACGCTATGAATCTGAAAAAAATCGCCAAGATTGGATCTATTGTAGGCGGAATTATTTTTGTTTTGATGCAATTTATACAACCTAATCGAACAAATCCGGAAATTGACCAAAGTAAAACAATGCAGAATGAGTTGAATATTCCGGCAGATATAAGTGCACTGTTAGACCGTGGTTGTAATGATTGTCATTCTAATCAAACCAAATGGCCTTTTTACTCCTACATAGCACCTGCTTCATGGCTTGTTTCTTATGATGTTATGGAAGGACGAAAACATTTTAATATGTCCGAATGGGGAAATTATAAACTAAGCAAAAAAGCGACAAAATTATCCGGTATCTATCAAGCAATTAATGATCGTTCAATGCCGATGCCGAAATATATTCCGTTACATCCGGAGGCGAATTTTACAGATGGTGAACGAGGTCAAATGGCGGCTTGGGCACAGAAAGAAGCTGAAAAATTAATGGGGGGAGAAGAAGAATAGGCGAGCTACAGTAGTATCTGTTACTGTATCACAGGTAATGATTTTCTGTGATTCACCGTACGGTACCATACCGGAAATTCTTCTTTCTTTTTCAGTATTTATTGATAATAGTTTCTTACTATGCATTTGTTCGTGTAGTATTTTGTATTCGAATTTTGAGGCAAATTTATGAACTCATCCTTATCAAGGTTCCATCTCGTTGTATTAACGATCGCATTACTATTAACTTCTTGCGGACCCAGCCTTTCAGAAATTACCACTGATCTTATTGAACAAGGGAGGAATGATGAAGCAATTGCAAGGATGCGTCGTGCTCTTGTCAATTCTCCGAATGATCCACAGTACATCAAGTTGTTGGCAATTGCTCATTATAACAAAAAACAATTTGATGACGCGGCAAAATTATTTCAACAAGTATTAACATTGGATGATGAGGATGATCAGGCTGCATATTATCTTGCAGCAACATATGAAGCGATCAAAAATTATGATAGAGCGATTCAGTATTATCGTTTGTACAATGAACTTACATTTTTTGGCGAATATAGAGCAACTGTTGAGGCAAGAATAAAATTGTTGTATCGGCAGCAGATGGAAGTTGAAGCACAAAAGGCATTACAGATGGAGCAACAACTTGATGTTTCTAAAATACCGTCTAATACTATTGCTATATTGTACTTCGAAAATAAAGGACAAAAAGCGGAACTCAATCCTTTGCAAAAAGGCCTTTCAGAAATGATCATTACCGATCTTTCAAAAGTAAAATCATTGAAAGTGATTGAGCGCATTCGTCTTCAAGAGTTGGTGCAAGAAATGAACCTTGGTGAAACGGATCTGGTGGATCAAAAAACTGCACCTCGATTAGGTAAATTGCTGGGTGCGAACAGACTTGTGAAAGGATCGTTCTTTACTCTCACCAATGAAAAGCTGAATATCGATGCATTTGTAACAAAAGCAAGGACGGGAGAAATTGATGCATCGACAAATATTTCCGGGGATATCAAAGAATTTTTTAGATTGGAAAA
This sequence comes from Bacteroidota bacterium, assembly GCA_003456055.1. Taxonomy (GTDB): domain Bacteria; phylum Bacteroidota; class Ignavibacteria; order UBA10030; family UBA8401; genus UBA8401. The sequence goes on from DMPG01000301.1 coordinate 6,301, forward strand.
AGAGCTTGTCTTTAAGATCATTGATGAAATGAAAATAAAACTTACGGACGAAGAACGGAAAGCGATTCTTGAGATTCCAACGGAAGATTTTTTTGCTTTTCTACAATATTCTCGCGGATTAGATTTTGAAGACAAGGGAGAGTTTACTCAAGCATTTGAAGCGTATTCTCAGGCTGCAGTTTCTGACCCCAATTTTTCCCAGGCTAAAACGAGTGCTTCATCTGCAAAAAAAAGCGAGCAGATCGTTGGTTCAACAGCTGGTAGCAACGAGCAACAGCAATCAACCGAAAAAAACGGAGAGAATAAAAACGCTTCAAATCGTACCTCAACA
>DMPG01000206.1:0-12903 GCA_003456055.1 Bacteroidota bacterium
CCGACTGCTTTTTCATTTTTCCTTGAACAACAGATTTTGGAGCACGTTGATTCTCGTACATTCCCATGAATGATTCTTTATCACAGTCAAACCCGGCAGGTTTTACACTGGAAGAGTGGAATGCGACATATTCCCAATCGCGGTTCCAATGACCGTTTGGCGAAGGTACCTCCCACAAGCGTTTTGTGCCATAAATTGCACCGAGTGTTGGATCATATTCTGTGTTCAAAAAACATTTGTGGAATTCACGATGCCAATCCGGTGATGCGCCAAGATTCCATTCAAAATAAGAATAAAGCGAGAGAGTCCTCATTTTTTTAGTGGTATTCTTCAGCGTCACTTTCCACAATTCTACAGGTTCATCATTCGCAATGAACATGAGCATTTCACTTTCAATGCCGTTGTTCCGCGAAACAATTTTTGTATATCCAATTCCATGGCGCACTTCATAAAAATCAGGTTCCGCACAAACCGGTTTCCATCCTGCTGACCAGAATTTCCCACTCGCATCATCACNNACCAAGTCCTGTTCCCACCGTGTTATCCTGTTTAGCTGGGCATTGGATTTCCAACTATATCCGCTCCCTGTTTGAGAAACGATCGCTCCAAAATCCCCGTTGGTAAGAATATTCGTCCAAGGACGCGGAGTTTTAAAATCGGTTATAACAAATTCTTTCCCATCATTTGCAAAATAGCCATATTTCGTTTTGAAGTTTTTCACTGAAGTAATCACCTGTTGTAGAAATAGTAACCTCGACTTTTACAGTCCAGGTTGGAAACTCCGTAACCATGAAGGTTGCGAATACAAAGAATATAGTCACAAAAAACAAATTTAATACTTACTATAATTTAGCTAAAATTCCATTCCAACGGTCATTCGTTGGGTATTTCCTAATCGCTTATGTTCATTCGATGAATAATCGATATGAATGATGTAGTTAGCAATATCCCATTCAATTCCTCCGCCGAGGGTAAGACCTAATTCCGAATCGGTTTGGAAAAGATGCTGATAGCCAGCACGCAACGCGAACGTATCCATAAATTTATATTCACCGCCAAAACTGACACTCTCAGAATTGTCGCTCGGATGAAATGCATCAGCAACAAAATAAAGTTCATTGTTCTCGTCAAAATTTATTGGGTATGCAAATCCCACACGAAAGACAATAGGAAGTGAAAATTCATCCGTAATAAATTCGGCGGGTAAGCTGCTATTATCACCATTCCTAGTTGCATCAAAATCATATCGAATGCGAAGGTCTCTTCCATTGTACTTTCCGCGAGCACCGAAATTAGAGATGCTTGCACCTAATAATAACCCATCATCACTGATCTTATATAATGTTCCGAAGTTAATTGAGAACACTGACATTGCAGAATGCCAGATCGTTTCCTGAACATATGAGATTTGGATCCCAGCCGAGAACCGGTCTGTGATCTTCTGTCCATAACCGATACCGATCGAATAATCCGAAACAGTATATTGCTCGCCGGTTCCCGTCGGTTGTTCTACCGTGCGAACGGCAATCTCACCCGAGTTTAAAGTTGATATTGAAAGAGCAAGTGAACTCACATCGGTAACGTGCAGCGATGCAGAGAAAAAATCATGCGTGATATCAGCATACCAAGCATTGTGAGAAAATTGAACGCTCGAATTTGGAATGTGTCCAAGCGATGCCGGGTTATAGTATGCTGAGAGCGCCTCATCAAACGTTGCAACTCCCGCATTTCCCATTGCCGATAATCGCGCACTCGGTTCGATCAATAAAAATTGACCTATTGTTGTTCCGGTTTTTGATTGGGAAATCGAAAGCTGCATCAGCATCAATCCCGAGATCAAAAGACTAATTAATTTATTTTTCATAACAATCGAAAGTTTATTTTATGATCGCAAATTTTCCAATGTACGTTCCTGTTTGATTTCCATCGACGTGGTAGATATACAGCCCTGGTGCAACATCCATATTATCTTTCGAACGGAGATTCCATGCTACAAATCCATCATTCGAGCCGTCGTGCCGAATGGTTTGCACCAGCGCGCCTGATACGGTATAGATCCGAATTGCTGAGTTTGCAGGAAGACCGCGGAATTCGATTCTCCGTTCTCCTCGTCCTGAAATAGCATATTTTTCCGGTTCAAAACTTGCTGCTCCAACATAGGGATTTGGTACAACATACGGGTGTAATGCAAAATCTGTTTTTGCTTTTCCTCCGTCAATTCTTTGCCCGCGCGTTGAAAAAGTAAATTCATCATTTGATGTAATTGGAATCTTCAACCCGATTTTAAATGTGTCACCCAAAACTGGTTTTACGGGAATTAATCCTGACCCTTTCCCCAAAGTGTCAACACTTAATGACCATATTGGATTACGAGCATTATTTACCGTGTCGAGGATAAATATTGCGTCAGAAAATCCATTGAACGTACTATCTTTATCAAGATCTTTTAATGCAAATGGAAGTTTGACTGTAGAACCATCGTCATTGATTCCAACAATGGTAAATTTTGTCGGAGTAACTGGAGCCTGCGGACCGAGTCTGAGTGAAACATCGGTGATTGTATTGCTAAATATTATATTTATGTTCTTCGGAAAAATCATGTTACGTTTTGTAACATCAACAGTGTTTTCGAGCAGCAAATTGGTCTTAACATTAATGCTGTTACCAGATTGATAACCAGTTCTACTGCTGTCAATTTCTGTTGCAATTGGGGTGTTGATATTTGGTTTCATCCCAAATCCAACTTCCCCGGTGCCGCTTCCGGAAAGATCCGTTCCTCGTTCTAAATATACTTTTCCGTCGATGCTGTCCACTAGTTCATAAAATTCCGGCCTGACTTTCGATGCATCGGTAGTTTTAAATCGCAATATAATTGTTCGATTATCGGGCACTAGATTAGAGTTCGCAATCTCAATCAATACCGTTCCGGTTCCATACCCTTTTGAATGTCTGATATTACTAGTTGTAGCAGAAACAAATCCTGAAACTTTCGGTTCAGGACGTACTTCAACGATATTTGGTGGAAGAATAATGCCTCCTCGCACCGTTTGAGAAACAGATACTGCATTTTCTGAAGGATAGAACTTGAGAGAATCAGATCCAAAATCGTATGCTACGATTGCATAATAATAAGTTTGACCATTATTAACCGTGGTATCCTTNNGCTACAATTGCATAATAGTATGTCTGACCATTGTTCACCGTGGTATCCTTAAAGTCATGTTGAATTCCGGTTTCGCTTCCAAGGAAGTATTGAACGCCATCGACAGTCAAATTCGAATACCCTTGAATCTCATCTCGTAGGTCGAATTGCACTAGCGGTTTTCCAAACACCATTTGTCCAGTGCCTTGAGCATTCGAAATCACTTTAATGTCTCGAAATTCTGGGTCTGTTGATCGATAGATCCGATATCCTTCAAAATCGTTAACATACGTAATCGGATCAATGCTGCGTTCAGCTAAATCATTCCAAGAAAGTTTAACATAATGATCTCCTGTTTCCGCTGTCAATGTCGGACGAGGTGGAGGCGTTGCAAACTGATAATTCGCATTATAGATCTGTTGAACGATCGCAGTTGTTTTTCTAAGATCATACAGATCATTTCCGTATGCTAATGCCAAACTGAACCGTTCTCTGCTTCCTGCCGGAAGTTTAAATGTACCCGATGCAAATAAAAATCCGATGTTATAATCGATCCATTGCGAAGCATCAAACGGATTTTTTCCATTTTCTTTTGTGAACTGTTCATACAATGCTTGTGGCCAATATTTCCCGCTTTCTCCGGGAACTTTGCTGCCGGGATCATTCCAGAATGTAATGCCATCAGTTTCAAGTCCTGCTGTTGTCTTGCCCGTAGNNTCTTAAATCCCGTCAAACCAATTTGATCAGATTCATGAAGATCTGTTTCACCGAAATTTGTCTCTCCCTGGGTTGGAATTCCATCTCCTTCTCCGCCAACACCGGGTGATCCGAAAATTCCATCAGAACCTGTATCATGAAATTTTGCAACCCAATCCATGTCCTCATCACCGGTATACCAAATACTGTCTTTATATGCAGGTCGTGATGTAACAGGTCCATATATGGATTCAAAAAGTGAACGGTTATAATTGCTGTTCACATAATCCAAAATATTTTGTTGACCAACAATTTTCTGTCCGCTAATTCCATCTCGTTTCTCATCAGTAATGCCGTCTCTATCATTATCGGAAATATCATCGGGTTTACCGGGCGTTTCTAAATATGCATACCCAAGATATCCGGTCTTTCCGCAATTACTGATCTTACTTTTTCCATGACCATAAAAATCCCAGGTATAAACTAAATTCAAACCATTCGTTGTATCAAATTTTGCATTGTCATCATCGGACTCTGCAACCCCATCGCAGCTTTGGGAAGAACCACCGACACCCGAATCCATATATAATCCAAAAATAATATTGTCAAGATAATCTGTCGTTCCTTCGTTGGCAATATCATAATGCCAGAAAATTACATTGCCTGATTGTGGATTTGACCATTGAAATCCGCGTACTTCAATCCGAAGTCCTAAGCCGCCGCGTGTGAGATCTCTGGAGTCTGCATTGAACGATGATATTTTATATTCATCATCATCCATTACAAAAAAACTTTCTTGATCTGCAGCAATTCTTTTTTTGAAATATCCGTTCCATGAACCTTTCCATCCCGGATCAGTTGCATCATCCAACTTATCGATCCACTCATCGGGCCACGTTCTGGAAAGATGGCTCATGGCCGGAGAACGGTCTTTATTGATCGTTACATCGGATTGAAAGTATCCCGGTCGCGGTTCGAATCGCATATACCGCTCAGTGCCGATGATCTTTTGCTGGCGTTCTCTGAAACCGGTTTCCATGATCCATGCAAAATCATTATTGCTCTTTTGTATCTTTGCGAGAACAAACGGTGTTACGCCATCGGTATAGTTCATTCCGGTCCCTTTGGGAACTTCAACCGAATGGAATACGCTCAGATCTACTTTGGTTACATCACCGTATCCTTCTTCATCGGGAAATGATCCGACCATTCCATAATTCTTGAAAATAGTGCGGATGTTGTTTGCATCATGTGCCCCGGTCCGTTCAAAATTAAAACTTCCCCGTTTATCCTTGCTCACCACCGGAAACAAGGTAGCCTGAGAATAGTTTTCCTGCACAATAAAAAATAGTAAAGCGCAGAACAATCGAACCATAAAATTCATTTTCATCATAGGTCAATAGAAATAGTTAAAGAATATTAGTCAATCAACGATGAACCACGAACCGAGATACCGATTTCGATTTTTCGAGGAGTAAAATATCTATTTGGATCCATGAGTCGAACTCTGTCAGCAGAAGTTGGAGAACTAACATAATCAGGACTTCCGGTTGCTGAAAAAACTTCACCATTAAAAAATGAAGTGTTAAACACATTGAATACACGAATAAAAGCAGACATTGCAATTCCATAAAGGTCTAATTGTTTTTCGCCACGAAAATCAACTGTTACACCGCTCGGTTTTCTTCCGGAATTATCTTCAAGGTCAGCTCCAAATCCTGTTCCGATCGATGGGGTGTATGGTTGCCCTGAAGCAAATTTCGCAATGGCGGTCAGTGAATAATTATTCTGTTCTTGAAATGTCACCTGACCATTCACCGTATGTCGTTGATCCCAATTAAACGGAATTTCACGCGGGTTTGCATCTTTTCCTGCCGCTGCACGAGTAGCGGTTTCCGAAGGTTCACTTGAATTTCCGAGTGCAAATTGGTTTGAATAATCCAGCGATGCGCTGAGCGAACTGCTTGCCCGATAATCAAGAGCAAGGGTAAACCCGCTGACACTGCCGAAATCCACATTGGTCAATCTGGTATATCGTGAAGAATTATAAGTTTCAATGATTTCTACTCCAAGCAAATCGCGAATATCTTTATAGAACAGACTTCCGTCAAATCCAAAAAAGTCATTTAACTGTGCTTTCATGCCAAATTCATATTGTGTAGTAAATTCCGGTTTTAGATCCGGATTTCCAATAACGCCATAACTGGTAGAACCGCCTGCAAGATCTTTCAGCTTTGAGTAATCAGAATTTGAAAAGAATTGATTGATCGCAGGAAGCTGGTAAAAGTGGCCGTATGAAAAATAGATCGATCCATTCACCATAATTGGATAGGAAACACCAAGCCGCGGAGCAACAACAATCTTTGATGTTGTATTCTTCGATGTTGACGTCGGAGCTCCGATGATCGTATTTGCTGGATTCTGCGGATCACTCGGTACTTTTGATTGTGCATCAAAATATTCTAAACGAACTCCGCCTCGAACAGAAACGTCTTTCCATTCAATTCTATCTTGTATATATGTTGAGAATGAGATGGGTTTGTAATTTTGCGGTGCGGGAAAAAGAGGACTATTAACATATGGAGTCAAACCATTCGTATCAAGATATATAACACCGGGATTTCCGTAGGTAATATCGGAAAGTTGAAGTTCTGCACCAATCTTTACCAAATGTATATTTGTAACTTGAGCAGTCACTGATGCTTTCAAAATATTGACGGTTGTTTTCTCCATATACCGTCCAAGATCAAGTCCTTGAATGATTGCACCATCATAAATATCTTCTCCTCCGCTGCGTGGTTGTTTTGCCTGATAATAACGAGGATCATAAATATTTTCATATTTATAGTCACTATAGTCAATTTTATTCTGTCGAAGGTTAACGGTATAAAAAACTTTCGGAGACAACATTTGCGTAAAATCAATTCCATGAACAAGAGAAAATGAACTAGGCGTTTTCACTCCATCAGGATTATAACGAAAATCAAATCTATACGGTTTATTGTTGGTAACACTGAGTAACGCTTGATAACTCACTTGTATTCCTTCAAACAACGAGTTCGATATTTTCATCTGACCGGACCATTCATCATTTGTTGTCAGCGGAATTAATTTTTTATCTCCTGTAGGATTAATGATCTTTGCACTGAAATCAGAATTATCGGTAGGATTGAATATTCGTTGTCCAAAATAGAACCCCTGTGATGCATATCGTCTTCCGCTCAACAGAAATGTTGTTTTTGGTAATCCGGTCGGACCGCTAAGGGAAAGTTGATAACTTTGGATCGCTAACGGATCAATGTCATCCAAAAATGGGTATTTTGAATTTTTCCCAAAACCAACATAATCTCCAATATACATTTCTGCAGACCAATCAATCGCGTCATTCTTACCGCTTCGCAATACAGCGTTAACGACGCCGCTCATTGCCTGGCCGTATTCAGCATCGAATGTTCCGCTAATGACTTGAACTTCCTGCAGAACCGAACGATCAAGAGAGACAACTGACTCGTTGGTCAAAGGATTGTTTACGGTAACACCATCTACTTGATATTGCACTTCACCCTTACGTCCGCCGCGAAAATGTCCGTCAACAACTCCCGCTTGTAAATTAACTATGTCCTGTAGATTTTGAACCGGAAGCACTGCAATCTGATCTTTGTTCATGATCGCAACAGCACTGGTTTGGCGCGTATCCACAATAGGTTTTTCTGCCACAACAACAACTTCCTGTCCTTCAATCACTTGTTCGGAAAGTTTTTCATTAAGCGTTGTTGATTGACCGGAGTTGATCGCTACCCCTTGAACAATTTTTGATTCATAACCGACACTGCTGATCCGTATAGAATAGATACTCGGAGGAACATTGATGATAACAAAATATCCGTCAAAATCAGTCGCAGTTCCTATTGTAGTTCCTTGAACTACAATATTGACGCCGATAAGGGGTTCACCGGATTTCTTATCTGTTATTCTACCGGTAAGTTTACCGCTGGTATCTGCAAAAGATATCGTATAGATCAAAACAAGGAATAGAAGAAAATATATTCCCAAACAGTTGGAACAGCGAGTGGCAGATGACGTTTTCATGCTAAAATAATTTATTGAAAGATTGGGTCAGTGCATTCGGAAAATGTATTTAGGAATGGACTAAAAGGCAATTTTTTTGCGATTCAACAGAATTACACTAATTCAATATCAAAGCAGAGAGGAAGGGAACACGCTCCCTTCCTCTTGCACTATTTTATTTTATCAACATCATTTTTGAAACTGGTGTTGATGATTCTCTATTTTGCGTTGTACTGTACGCTCGAAGCTGATAGAAATAAACACCAGTACTTAATCCGGATGCATTATAACTGAACGAATTAAATCCTGATTTCATTTCACCAAGTTCTTTCGATGAAATACTGCGTCCGAGCATGTCATAGACTGTCAATGTTACATTTCCTTCGAACGGTAAATTGAATTGAATGGTTGTGGAAGGATTGAACGGATTTGGATAATTGCCTAACAATTGAAACTCGGTTGGGATTTCTTTTCCATTTTTATTTTCAACGCTAGTCAGAATAATCGTGGAATCCATATACACGAATGCCGCTGCTGCAAATCCATCATGTTCTCTAAACCACCACGTTCGTGTTCCATAACTTAATGATGTAGGAATATAGGAATCACCGTCAAACAGCGTAGCACCAAGATATAACACTCCATTACCTAATCCAGCAGGATAACCCAATTTCGTCAGATCAATTGCCTGTTCAATTTGATATCCTGCGTCCTCATCATTTCCTACCGTATCAACAGTGCTATTTGCTTTTAATTTCAATGCAACTTGCGCACCTTTTAATGAATCGCGTAATTTTGGATAATAATCTCGAAGACTATCTTTTCCATTCTTACCGACTGTAACAGTAAGTTTCAGTGGAATTTGATCATGATCTGTCTGATTCATATAATCTTTTCCGAGACCATTGAGCGTAAGAATCAATCCATCCCATCGATCGTAAACATCAGTATATTGAACAGCCTGATCTTGAACATCAACTCCAACGTATAATATGTTTCCTTTAAAGAACATTTTGATCGTTGCTTTTGAAGAGTCATACACCGTTGCTGTTCCACCATTGACTGGCGGTTGATACTGCCCGCTTGCAAATGGTCCTATGTATTGATATGTATCTCGAACTTTAGCATCTCCAAATCGAATATCAAATCCCGGAATTTTACTCCAGACAGCTTCGTTCAATTCTCCGTCAATGGTTGGTGTTGTCATCTGTTTTCCATTGGGAATAGTATAATCAGGATTAATTGAAGGTAGTGAACCAGAAGATGTAGTTACATCTGGGCGAACATGAATTCTTAATATATTTTTATTGCTTACATTAGCCCATGGTCCTTGTACCCACGTTCTGCTAAACGTTACCCAGTCTTGAACCGGCCAGAACCAATCACAATCTCTGATTGCAACATTGAACATCACAATGTCGCCGTTGACATTGTTTACGTTGTATCCAAGTTTTTTAAGATTGATTTTCATTTCAACCGTATAGCCCGTATCGGGAAGTACGTCAGAGTTTGTTATCCCTTGAACTTTTGTTGCAGTTTCGTAATCTGTCTTTATATATTTTGCAGTCGGACCAGTGGAAGGAGCACCTCCAACTGAAGTGACCGATCCCGGTTCCATCCACCCTTCATTGATCCATCCGTATAAATATTCTCCCGATGGTGATGGACGATTTTTTGGTTCACTTTTATCGCGGATGTTAAAAATAATTGCGTCTGCTGCACCAAAATTTCCACCGCCAATAGAACTGTCTTTAACAGTAAATGATAAATAGAGTGAATCTCCCATAATAAGAAACTTCACAACTGCCTTTGTAGAATCAAAGATTGTTCCTGTCTCTGCGGCATATCCGCTTCCGGGAAGTCCGGCACTTTTGCCGTATTGAACATAGATCGATTCCGCTTTTGCCCATACAGCTTCATTTGTTTTACCGTCAATGATAATTGATCCTGATGGGACTGACCGAGCCCATATTGCATCAGAACGTTTTGGCTGACCGACACCTACTATTGAGATCAATAGCAGGCAGAATATTGTGTTGTAGAATTTTGAAATCATACAATTGTCCTATCTAAATATAAAATTGCTGCCGAAAATTTCTTTCGGCAGCAACAGTGAATACTATTTGATCAACATCATTTTCTTTGTTTCTACATATGAACCCGCTTGAATCCGATAGATATAGATACCGGTTGCTAATTTGTTTGCATCAAAGACAACCTGATAATTACCAACTTGTTGTTCTTTGTTCACCAACGAAGCAACTTCTTGACCAAGCATGTTATAGACTTTCAAAACGACTTGACTGTTTGTCGGTATTGAATATCGAATTGTCGTTGATGGATTAAACGGATTCGGATAATTCTGTGCTAATGAAAACGCTACCGGAATTTGTTCGTCTGTTAGAACGCTGGTAATGTTTGGCAATAACACTGTCTTAAACGCTGAACCCCATTCACTGCCCCACCACGATTTAAAGTATGAACCGCGTGCACTATCCCATGGATTCATTCCAAACGGCCATGGTAATGCTGCATTGAATTGGAATCCATCCGGATCGAATACAACCAACGACATTAAGAACGGAACAGGATTATTTGATGCGGTATATCCTAATGACGATAGCTTTATCATTAATTCTGCACTATATCCGTTATCAACGTTAGTGGTATCATTCGCGGTAGAACCTGCCGGCAAGAATCCTGCCCCAGCTCCGGAATTCAAAACACTTTCCTCATATCGAATAGTATCTTTATTTGCTGCAATGTTTTGATAGTATAACTTGTATTCTTTTGTTACACCTGCTTTATCTTTTACCTGTAGGAATACTCCTTCACCTTCCCAATCAAAACGGCAGATGGATTTGTCATTGGATTGGATACCAAGATATAGATTGCTTCCTTTTTGTAAGAATTTCACTCGTGTACTGCTGGAATCTTTTAAAGGTAAATGATACGTAACTCCATTGACATCGAATGAAGCCTTTAGATCAAAACTACCCGTTACCGATTTTTCAGTTCCGCTTTTTGGAACATTTGGCGGACCAAAAACCAATGTGGGTGCACTCGTCCAATCTGTTTCATTTAATTTTCCATCGAGTGTCATTGTGTTGGAGGTAATCATTGGGTTTACAGTATCAGGATTATCATACGCTGGTAACAAATTGATCGTTTTGAAACTTGATCCCCATTCACTACCCCACCATGATTTAAAGTATGAACCGCGTGCACTGTCCCATGGATTCATACCGAAAGGCCAAGGTAAAGCTGCGTTAAATTGGAAACCATCCGGATCAAAAATATTCATAGAAATTTGCACGGCATTTACTGTAGCTGCATATCCCAATTTATCCAATCGAATACGAAGCTCTGTTGAATATCCATTGTCAACATTCGTTGTATCGTTTGCAGTAGAACCAACCGGCAAAAATCCTGCTCCTCCACCGGAATTGAGAACAGATTCTTCATATCGAATCGTATCCTTGTTACCCGCAATGTTTTGATAATACAATTTGTATTCTTTTGTTACTCCAGCATTATCTTTGATCTGAACAAATAGTCCTTCGCCTTCCCAATCGAACCGGCAAATTGATTTATCGTTTGACTGAACGCCAATATACAGATCAACACCTTTTCGTAGAAACTTAACTCTAGCCCACGAACTATCCATATTCGGATTATGATATGTCACACCATTTACATCAAATGATGCTTTCAGATCGAATCCTCCGCTCACTGTTTGGTCACCATATTTTTTCTTTAATTGAACTCCATTTCCAAACAACAAGGCAGGTGCATTTGCCCACTCTGCTTCATTGAGTTTACCATCAACCGTAACTGCCGCAGCATTTTTCACTACCATTGAAGCTGGATCATCATATTCTTTTGTTTCAGGAATAAAGTTCAAAGTTTTAAAAGCTGAACCCCATTCACTACCCCACCAAGATTTATAATAAGAGCCGCGTGCGCTATCCCATGGATTCATTCCAAACGGCCAAGGTAATGCTGCATTGAATTGGAATCCATCCGGATCAAAAATATTCATCGAAATTTGAATGTTGTTTAACGGTAATGTATATCCCAGTTTATCCAATCGAATTCTCAATTCAGCAGTATAGCCGCTGTCTACTCCTACAGTATCATTTACAGTTGAACCGGAATGTAAATATCCTGCTCCACTGCCTGAATTTAATACGCTTTCTTCATAGCGAATTGTATCCTTATTCCCTGCTATGTTTTGATAATACAATTTGTATTCCTTTGTTACCCCTGCATTATCTTTGATCTGAACAAAGATTCCTTCGCCCTCCCAATCGAATCGGCAAATAGATTTGTCATTCGATTGTATTCCAACAAAAAGATCAACTCCTTTTCGCAGGAATTTTACTCTTGCCCACGAGCTGTCTTTATTCGGAATGTGGTATGTCTCTCCATTAACAACAAATGATTCTTTAAGATCATATCCACCACTGACTGTTTGATCTCCATATTTTTTCTTTAATTGAGCACCATTTCCAAATAACAATGCGGGAGCATTAGCCCACTCTGCTTCATCCAATTTTCCATCAATCGTAACTGTAGATGCATTCTTTACTGTCATTGAAGCTGGATCGTCATATTCTTTCACTTCAGGGACAAAATTCAATGTTCTAAAACTTGAACCCCATTCACTTCCCCACCACGATTTATAAAATGAACCGCGCACACTATCAAACGGCATCATACCGTACGGCCAAGGCAATGCTGCATTAAATTGTAATCCATCCGGATCAAAAATATCCATTGAAATTTGGACATTGCTTAACGGTAACGCATATCCCAATTTATCTAATCGAATACGAAGTTCTGCGGAATATCCATTATCAATATTTAATGTATCATTCGCAGTTGAACCCGCATTCAAAAATCCTGCACCGCTGCCTGAATTTAAAACACTTTCCTCATAACGAATAGTGTCTTTGTTCTCTGCGATGTTCTGATAATACAATTTGTATTCTTTT
>DMPG01000206.1:12920-14711 GCA_003456055.1 Bacteroidota bacterium
AATCGGCATATCGATTTATCATTTGATTGCAAACCAATATAAAGATCTGCTCCTTTGCGCAAGAATTTTACTCTTGTCCATGAACTGTCTGTATTTGGTAAGTGATATGTTACACCATATGAATCAAATGATGCTTTTATATCGAATCCACCGCTGACAGTTCGATCTGAACCTTGTCTCTTTAACTGAGCCCCATTTCCAAATAACAATGAAGGCGCATTCGCCCATTCGGGTTCATCTAACTTACCATCAACAATTACTGTTGTTGCGTTCTTCACTTGAAGTGAAGCAGGATCATCAAAAATTACGAGTTTTGATTTCCCGATATTTCTTGAACCTGCCTGTAATGCCATTGCAGAAGATAGCAGCAACGCTACGATCCACAATCGTTTAAACAAGGATTGCATAAAACCTCCAGATGTTAGTGATAAAATATGGTTAGGATTAGGTGAATAAAAATCTATTTGTTAAAAACTTCTTCTCTTTTCGAAATATCTACATCCATTATTTTTTTACAACTATTTCTAATGGATAACGACGTCGGAACAAATATATGCGCCGCTGCACCTTTTGTTCGTTTCTGCAAACGATCAAAAACTCGTTTTATCGCCATCTCCCCAAGTTCCGGAATTGGTACGTGAACGGAAGTTAATGAAGGACTGATATATTTTGCCATAGGCGTATCATCAAATCCACAAACCGAAATGTCGGATGGTATTTTATAGCCTTCTTCACGTATCGCTTTAATGGCACCAATTGCCATTGAATCATTGAAAGCGAAAATTGCCGTTGGAATATTTTTAAGCTTAAATATTTCTTTGACCGATTCATATCCGGACATTTGTGTAAAGTTTCCCTCAAACTCTATCGATTTATTCGGAACCATGCCTCTAATAGTAAATGCAGTTCGATATCCTCTTAACCGTTCTTGAGATTCAATATTACTTTGGCTTCCGGTAATTACCGCAATTTGTTTATGTCCAAGATCGAGTAAATAATTTGTCATCTCTTTTGCTCCGCCAAAACCATCGGTCATGATCGTATCGAAATGAGGATTACTCGTTCTGCAATTCAATAAGACAACCGGTAAACTTTTAGGAAGGTTTGCAAGAAGAATTTCAGAATCAACTCTCGGAGACATAACAATAAGTGCATCAACGCGACCTCTCATAAACCGTAATGCTGCTTCAATTTCTTTCGGATCGTTATGAGAACTGGAAACAATTAGATGATATCCTTGAGATTGCACTGCATTATCAGCACCTCGAATAATTTCAGAAAAGAACTCTCCATGTAGATCCGGCAGTAGCAAACCGATTGCTTCTGTTCTTTTCAAGATTAGACCTCGTGCAGACGGATTTGGCACATATTGTAACTTTTCCACCACAGCCATCACTAATTCACGCGTTTCGGTTCTGACCTTGTCGCTACCGTTGATGACCCGCGAAACAGTAGCGATTGAAACTCCGGCTTTTTCAGCTACATCAATAATATTAAAATGCATATTAATTACGGATAGCAAATATTTTTAGTGGTGATAAATGTAAACCTTTACATTTATCACCAACCATATTGTGCAATCTATGAATAGTTAGGAAATAATGTAAACGTTTACATTTCTGGTATAATTATAACTGTTTTTCATTATAGAGTCAAGACCTTTTTTTGATCTTGATCAATAATTAAAATATACCTGTAGACTTTCGTCCGTTTTTGGATTTTTCAACTTCACAAAACGACTGCAACAAATTAAAGTAATGTTATTTGTCTCTATTTCAACAACATCATCTT
>DMPG01000020.1 GCA_003456055.1 Bacteroidota bacterium
ATCATACTGCTGAACATTCCATGCCGCCATTCCCCCGCCAAGATGCTGCAACTCGTGTACACCGGTAAAGCGTGTCGTCCAATCATCAAGATATTTTTGATCGCCGAATTTCCCCTCTTCAAACCGTGCGTAACACCATTCAATACACCTCTCTCGCCACCATCGGAGCACCTCTAATCCACGTTCATTGTTCCTGAACGAAACGAATTGAACACAATATTTTCCGCTTAATGCTTCTTTATTATATTGTGGTGAATATCGGTGTTCAGTGATCAACACAGAATCATCACCCATTTCATCGAACAATGCTTTTGGAGATTCAAAGAACATCATATCAGCATCAAGGTAGGTGCACATATCAACTCTATATTTCTCAAGGACATATAAAATGGTCGATGATGTCGATGTCCAGCAGTATTCTGCTCTGGACCGTGTCGGTTTAACGCGAAGCAGTTCTGNNATAATTGTAGCTTTGCGAAGATCGAGTTTTTGAAGAACCGCAAATGATCGATCATCAAATGCAAAAATATAGAGGTGAAAATCATCGCATACTTTTTCGAGTGAACGGTAGAGGGTCAAACCTCGCGAAGAATAATTCGAATCGAACAATGTGCAGAAATTATACATTCTTTACTTTCCGCACAACGATGATATTGTCAAGGTAAAGGTCCTCATTAGAGGGTAGGATCGCTGAAATCAAAATCCCGAGCACCGTAAACGGAGAGATCAATATTGTGTTCAATAATTGACGGAATATTGGATTATTGACATATGTTTTTTTATAAATGAATTCGTTGATCAATTGAAAGATCACGCGGGCATTCGTCACACTCTTGGTATGTCTCTCAACTTCAAATCCGTGCTGCTGTAAAATATGTTTCAATCCGAATGAGGTGTATCGTGCATAATCATGCGGTTGTTCATGTTCATCCCAAACAAATGGGACTGTTAACAGGAATGTGCCGTTGATTTTCAAAACGCGGTTCACTTCCGTTAGAAATTCTGTCGGATTGAACACATGTTCAAAGACTTCATTGGCAAGTACGGAATCAAATTCACTATCCCCAAAAGGAATACGTTTCCCATCATAGAAAAAATCTGCTTTGGATGTCGTACGGCTCCGTTCCGTATCGATCTCTACACCAATATATTCACGGACGGAAAGATATGGCTCATATGGTTTTGTTCCGCAGCCGATATCGAGAAGTTTACCGGAAAGATCTTTCCCAAGTTCGGTCATTGCAAGGAATAATCCGCGCCGTGAAAAATAGAATGGATTTGTGAAGATCCCAACGATTCCCGGATTGAACTGTTCTTTTTTGATAAGAGTAGTGATCAAACCCATTACTGTTTTTCTAAAAGATAGATACCAAGTAAATGAAAAAGATCGGGAAACATCGAAGCGATTATTTTCCGTATCGGATCGTTCGGTTCGGTGAACCTTCGCTCAACGATCCTTAATCCGCCTATATCATCGACGAGCTGTGAAAAATCTCTGAACGAAAGCTGATGAATATGACCCGTACCGTACCAGGAATAATTGAACATCATCGGTCGAGGCATCCTGCCGTTGAGCAACAGATCGAAACGATTCTTCCAAAATGCGAAGTTCGGGAACGAAACGATCTGATATTTTGAAACCCGTTTCATTTCTTTCAGCAAAATTTCGGGATACATCACCATTTGTATCGTAACATTGCAGATCGCATAATCAAACGCATTATCGTCAAACGGTAATCGCTCATCTATCCGGCCAAAACTGACATTCAATCCCCGTTCCTTACAGACAGCAACTCCGGTTTCTGATATTTCTAAACCGCAGTCAACAATATTCTTTTCCTTCTTTAACATTGCGAGCAATGTACCATTTCCACAGCCAAGATCGATCACACGGGAATTCGGTTTAACCATATCCACGATAATAGGATACTCCGATCGCTCACTGTCGTGATGATTGGAATAATCATACTTGCGATTATCGTTGATATTAGGATCGTCTATTTGCCGGATATTATTCATGTCACTTTAAAAGAACGAATTGATCTTGTTCCAAATTTTTTGCAGCGTGGATTGTTGAACACTTTTATAGAAATCAACAATTGCAGCTCGGGCATTACTATCTTCAACCGGTGCGAGTTTTTTAACATTCACCGGTATTTGAGCTACCGATGTCTGGAACTCATGAAGGGATTTTGTATGAGTTCCTTCTGAATCCCCGCCGATATTGTTCACAAGTGAAATACTTGGATACAACGTAAGCTTTTTTTTCAAGAATGCCGACGCATGCCATCGGATCGCCCACGAATCAACGTTACCGTTGATCTGCTGCTGCAGCATTTTGGAATTCTTATAACTTCCATCCCAGTCAAATGTGTACAACAAATCGTGCTGCTGCAATTCAACTAATAATTTTTTGGAATCCTTTTCAAAAATATCCCAGCCGCGTTTCCATGTTGCCCAGCCCCAACAGTCTGTCCCACGGATAAGAAATGTTTCCGGTAGTTTCATTTTCGTCGGATACATATATCCATGAATTGAAACGACCTCGTGCACATCGGCATAGACTTCCAATGCCGTGTTCATATACTCCAGAAAATATTTTGATGTGACAAGATCATCTTCAACAACAATGATCTTCCCGTATTTGTTGACCAGCGTAGTCACGCCGTCGATGATGGAATTTGCAAGTCCATAATTTTTTTCTCGTTCAATGATCGTTACGGTTTTAAATCCGTTGATCGAATGGACAAACTCTCTTACCGAACTGACCGCCGATGCATTTCTTTCACTCTTTGGTCCGTCGGAAAAGATAAAGAGTTCGCTTTCCGATGCAAGGATATTTTGCCGCAATGCGTCAACGGTGTATCGCGTATGATCGATACGATTGTACACGAACAGCGCTATAGGGGCCAATGAACTCAATGGGACATCTGTTTTTTGAAGTATTCAAACTCTACGATCTGCGTTGCGATCAAATGCGCAAGAATGCTTGACGAGGTCGAGATTGGGAAAAAACGATACCGGAATGAACCAATGCGCGGATCATTCTCCTGGAAGATCACATCCTGTGCAAAATTACCCCATCGTTCTTTTGGCATCAGATCGACCGTCATTCCGGCGTGTGCTGACG
>DMPG01000260.1 GCA_003456055.1 Bacteroidota bacterium
TAATTATCGTGAAGATAGAGCACAAAATCATTGGAACTTGAAACACTGTTCACCAAGCTCAACGCATCGGATTTGACCGATGGAATTGATTGAGCTGTTTCGTTAAACACAACGACACCATCGTGTAATGAAGAATACCAGAATGTTTTGAAATCGACACTCATCTTCATTGCAGGATAGACTTCTTTTTCCCAGCGATTCATCAAATAAGTATGGTAGAGATCGTCGCTGTAACTTTCTGCAGTTCCGAGACTCCACGAAAGCAACATACTTTCTTTCTGCCGCGAATTATACAGCGGAGAAATAACCGGCTGCTGCAGACTAAAAATTCCTGTGCGGGTCTTATGATCCCCCCACGATTCAAATTCATGATTGATCGGAAGAACAAACTGGCTCCCTTCGGACGATTCGTTCTGCGATTCAGTCAATGAAACTACACTCTTTACTTTTTTCAGTCCGTCAGCATATCCAAAATCCTGTGCAAGATGGTAAACAGGATTTGAATCGAAATGAACAACAACACCCACATTTCCACTCTTCATTCTGGAAACCAACGATTCCCATTCGCTCTTTGCAGTGATCACGCTATGGTCAACAGATGATTGCTTGTTATTATAGAGAGCAGAGTTTCCAAGAACATCATTCAATACATTCACAGCAATATGAACTGATTCCGGCAGGCCGTTTCCCGCATGAACAATTGATTTCCCTTTGTTGTCGCTAAGGTCTTTTACCAACTGTGTCAGAATTGTTGTATCAACCGAATATTTTGCAGCAAATTCTTTTAAGGAAATCTTTCCGGTCGGTTTGAACTCATTTATCAGCGCAAGAACAAATTCCAACTGCTGATCGGGTCTTACCTTCAAACGATAATCGGCATTCATTGCTGTGGAACTCATCGTTCCATCGGCTGAATACAACCGGTTGAAGTTCTTCGTTTTGTCAACGTTCCTGTTCTCAGCAAACATTCTTGTCTGTTCAGGAACATTCCCTTCGTATCCAAGAATATCAGATTCCAGCGTGAGGATGATCTTCGCTTCATTCCATTTGATCAACGGAAAGAGCGATGAACCGGTCGATTTCGTCCATGCCGATCTGCGGTTCAGATCGTTGAACAATTCGTACGAATAGAATTTCGCCGTCGGATATTTTGCAGCAAAATCTGAGAAGACTTTTTTTGCGGTCGGCGATGTTACCGTATGCGAAACAACTGCGATCTCTTTTCCTTCTTTTACCGCTGCGGTCAGCGCCGCGATAATTTGCGTATCAATTTCTTTCCATGAACTTTTCGATAAGATCCCGGATTCAACGAGCATCGGATCCTTCAACCGTTCCGGATCGTACAGATTTAAAATACTTGCCTGACCTTTTGCGCTGATCTTTCCTTTGTTCACGGGATGATCGGGATTGCCGTCGATCTTGATCGGACGGCCTTCGCGCGTTTTGATCAAAATTCCGTACTCTTGTCCATTCTCAACGAAGGTTGAAGCATAATGATTTGCAACACCAAGAGTGATCTCTTCCGGTTTTTGCGTATACGGGACAATCTCACCTTTATCTCTGTAATTCGTACAGCCGGCAGCAGCAAACGCTGCGGAAGCTGAGACCAGCGCCAGAAATTGTTTACGATTGATCGGCGACATGGAATCAACGTCAAATCCCCCCGTAACATCCTTTGCAAACTCACGCGCTTTCTCTTCGTTCACGGAAGGATCGTTGTGATACGCACGGAGACTTTTCCAATATTTCGATTCGTTCTTACTGTTTTCGTTCGAAGGTTCCATTGTTACTTTCTTTTCTCCCGTTTCACAGCCATCGGATTAATTGTGATGTTGACGTTTGTGTTATTGCTTGGTTGAAGATTCTTCGATTTGGTTTGAGCATTCGCGAACAGTTTGAACGGAAGCAATCCTTTCACTCCGGCACTGATCGCACTTACTCCTGCTTTTTTAAAAAATTTTCTTCGCTCGGTATTGGTCTTCATACGGATAATGATTATCGGTGACAGGCGAAGCAGTTTTCCGGACCTTTTTTGATCCCGGGAATGCCTGCTAAAATTGTTGGTGCATTGCGATGACACGAAATACAATTATTCATCGTCCACGAACTTGCCTGCTTCACCACATCCATCTCCTGAATATTGCCGTGGCATTGCTGACAAGGGATATTTTTATTGACGTGAACGCTGTGATTGAAATATGCATAATCCGGAATTTTGTGGATCCGTCTCCACGGCATCAGCTTTCCTTCATTATAATATTGTGTTAAACGGATAATGTCCGGTCTGTTCTTTCGGGCGATAGTGTGGCAGTTCATACAGGTATTCAGCGGAGGAACCATTGCGTGGCGCGACTTTGACGCGCCGGTATGGCAGTACTGACAATCAATTCCCATTGTTCCTGCATGAACTTTGTGTGAATACGGTATTGGCTGCGTTGGTGCATATCCTACGCCGTCACGTTCCGCACGCGATACATAGAACGTGAAGGTTAATGAGGCAAGAGCCACAAAAATAATTATGGGAAGGCGAATCTTGAGAAAATAATCAAGATATGACTTGTTCATTATGCGAACCTACGATCAAATAAAAGTGAGTTATCCAACGCTGTTTGGAAATGAGAAAAGAATATTCCGAAGGTTGTCACAATCTTCATCAATAAACAGTTCTTTTTCTATTGGTGATAAGAGTAGCGTTGTTTTAGGGAATTGGTGCGGGGCCGACGAGACTCGAACTCGCGACTTCTTGCGTGACAGGCAAGCGCTCTAACCAAACTGAGCTACGACCCCAAAAATTAAATTCTAAAAGAGCAAAAGTTCAAAATTCTATAACAAAATCAAGATTTATCACTATGAAAATAAACACCCGTTGATTTTGCGCTTGTAAATATACGAAAATTTGATGCCGCTTTGCAAGAATAATTTCAAGAAAATTTTATCGTATTGGATTATAGAAGTCCGATTTTGAGCACAGATATCTAATTTTACGATGCGTAGTTTTTTTTTAATTACTCTCAAACTGAGATTAAGAAAGAGTTGAAAGTTCAACTCCCCTCTGTGCGAAAGCCTTNNAAGCCTTTGCGGTGGCGAGAGGGGCCGGTCCGAAGGACTCCTTCGGAGGGGTGTGTTGCTCTAAACTTTACACACCCCTATTTCCCCTCTCCCCAACACATCCCGCAAAAAGCGCGAGAGAAAAAAACGTGCATTCCAACCCACAGAGGGGATTGCGTTGTTACAAACCAGAGTTTCTAAAACCAGCGATCATCACCGGAAGCCGACTGACCGATCAGGTCCATTGGATTACTTTGGAGCGGGGAGTTTGGGTACGAGATGTGTTTACTCTCTCTGTGTTCTAATCCATTCTTCAATTACCGCCAAAACATTCCGCATATAATTTTGCACTTCTGTTTCTGTAAAACGTAAGAACTTTACACCTAATGCTTCTAAATGTTCCTGACGAGTCTTATCCTTCTGAATGGCTTCTTCTGTAGCATGAGAATTACCATCTATTTCTATCGCAAGAGATAATTCATTGCAATAAAAATCAACTATGAACTGATCAATCGGTTTTTGTCTGTGAAAATCAAACCCAAGCATTTGTTTATTGCGTAATTTTTTCCACAGTAGTACTTCGCCGAGCGTGCTGTTGTTACGAAGTATTCGCGCAACTTCTTTTAGCTTTGGATTATATGGAATTATTTTGCGTTTCATTCTATCGAACTCCCCTCTGTGCGAAAGCCTTTG
>DMPG01000330.1:0-10301 GCA_003456055.1 Bacteroidota bacterium
ACCGGAAGCAAGGAACATAATGTTCATATTCGATCATTGGCGCGTGAAAACGGCTGGACATTGAATGAATACGGATTTGCTGTCATTGATTCTGGTGAAAAGGGAAGAAAATCTAAAAAAGTAGTTATCTGTAAGACTGAGAAAGACATTTATAAGGCTGTAGAACTTGATTACGTTGAACCAGAGCTTCGTGAAGACCTTGGTGAGGTCGAAGCCGCACAATCCGGCAAACTTCCAAAATTAGTGACCTATAACGACATTCGCGGTACGTTTCACTGCCATACAAACTACAGTGACGGCCATAATACTTTGTCTGAAATGGCTTCCGGAGCGCAAAAGCTTGGATGGGAATATCTCGGTATTGCTGACCATAGCAAAGTTGCCGCTTATGCAAACGGCTTATCCGAAGAGCGCGTTAAGAAACAGCACAAAGAAATTGATGCACTCAATGAAAAGTTTAAGAACTTCAGGCTCTTTAAAGGTACCGAAGTAGATATTCTTACGAATGGCGATTTGGACTTTAATGACAAAATGTTAGCATCATTTGATTATGTGGTTGCTTCTGTACATAGCAACTTCAAATTGAATGAAACCGATATGACGAAACGAATCATAAAAGCTCTTAAGAATAAGTATGTAACGATCCTTGGTCATCTGACCGGACGATTGTTGCTTGAGCGGGACGGTTATCCGCTGAATCAGACAGAGATCATTAATGCGGCCGCAGATCTTGGAAAGATCATTGAGATCAACGCACATCCAATGAGGTTAGATTTGGATTGGAGGATGGTGAAGTATGCGATTAGCAAAGGTGTATTGATTGCAATTAATCCGGATTCACACGTTGTTACTGGATTAACCGATGTTCGATACGGAGTTGGAATTGCGAGAAAAGGGTGGTGCGAGAAGAAAGATATTTTGAATACAAGAACAGTAAGACAAGTTGAGGATTATTTGAAGAAGTGAAGATTTATTTCTTCATTTAGATTAACTTAACATAATCCTTATTATATCTACACAGATGTTATTCATACGCAATGTTGAAGGAATTACTGACATTAATTATCCCTTTGAATACATTATCCGCTGGCCCTTTTAGAATTATATTGCTAAATGAACCATCTCCGTTTTTCTCAAAACTAATCTCCAATATCGCACCACTTAAAACTTTTACTTTTACTGGGCTCTTCATTTGGAATTTTATTGAACTCAATAAGGCGCTTGCTACAGATCCTGTTCCGCAAGCTAAAGTTTCGTCTTCAACTCCACGTTCATAAGTTCTTATCTGAATATCATTTGTTCCTGTCTTAGAAACAAAATTCACGTTGGTGCCTATTGGTTTATATACCTCATGGTGTCGAATTGATCTTCCAAGATTAAATACATCTGCGATTTCTAGATTTCCAATTCCAGGATTATCTTCCAGGAATATCACCGAATGATCTGTTCCGGTATTAAGATAATTTCCTTTAACAGTCTTTGACTCCAACACAATTTCTTGATCAGGCTTGAAATTCGTTGGTTTCTTCATTTTTAATTCGTACAAAGTTGAACTGATGCGCGATGCATCGTAAATATATCAGAATGCTTCAAATTTAAATTGCTCTTTAGTCACAATAGCGTTATCAAAAGCAAATTTAGCAATGCAACGGCCGCCATTACCGCACATGCCGGCGTTGGAACCATCAGCATTGTAGTATTTCATAGTGAAATCAGCAATGTTGCTTGTTTCAACCAACAAAACACCATCCGCACCAATTCCAAGACGACGATTGCAAACAGCGATAGTAAATTTTGACGGATCAGTGATTATTCCGGAACGATTATCAACAACAATAAAATCATTTCCAGCCCCACTCATTTTTGTGAATGATATTTTCATAGATTTATCTCAAAATGAACTTGCCAAGTTGTTTAAACTTGGCAAGTTACATCGTTTAGTGATTGTTTTGTGGAGGTGCGGGGATTCGAACCCCGGTCCGAAGTGAAAACCAATAAATCTTCTACATACATAGTTCAACATTTTACCTTAGCTCCGGACTCTCGGCTGAACTCAAAACATCCGAAACGCAGTCAAGGGTTTGAAATCTCACTGATGTTACCTTAACAGAACATCAACTATCCTAACTGAGTCGACGCCGTTACAGAGCCGTTAGGAGAACTCTGTATTGGCGCTCGTGGCTAATTAAGCGGCGAGTGCGTAACCGTAGTTATCTGCATTTATTGTTTTGCCCTATGATTAACGTGAGTAAAGGCGTGCACGGTATGCTGATCTATCCATTCCCGACCCCGTCGAAGCCAAAACACCCCCAAAGTGGATCAAGTAGATATATATAAGTTACAAATCAGAATTGAGAGTATCAATGAATTGTCTGATAGTTTCTATTCTTTCTTTATCTTCTTTCTTTTCAAGTGTTAATATGATGTTTCGTAACATTCTTTCGAGAATCTGTTTATTGGAAACCGGTTGTAGATAGTCTTCTGAAAAATTGAATCCAAGATTTTTTACGATGGCTTCACAATCGCTTCGTGAAAGTATTTTTCCGCCATTGAATGGATCGAAATATACATGCGAGCTGCCGAATGAGAATCGTAAGACAAAGTGGCCCGGTAAGCCAATTCCCTTTAACGGAAGATTGATCCTTTGTCCAACAAGCAGATAAACAACGCTCAGGGTTATCGGAATCCCGATCTTTGTATCAAGAACTCTGTTTATATAATGATTTTCTTCACTGNNCCAACTTTTGTATCAAGAACCCGATTGATGTAATGATTTTCTTCACTGTAATAATCGTCCCGATTACCGACAAATGATTTCCCATCGGTAAAGAATGAAATAACACGATTCAGAATTTCGGATTCATCAGTAACTGATGTGAGTTTTTCTTTTAGTTCCGATGCGTAATAATTCAATTGTTCTGTGTAGACTGAAACATCCAAATCGCTGTATCGCTGACGGGCAAAAAGGAAAACTCCATCTTCAAGATCGATCTCCCCATCTTCGTTTCTTTTTAATTGTCGCAATTGTTCCTTAAATGATGCGCGTATAAGTATTTCACGTACTTCACTTAGACGTTTTTCCGCAATTGTATTCTTGTCCTCAATGAACGGAATAAATTCCAAAGCAGATTCTTTATAGCTCAACAAGCGCTCACGGACTGTTGAATAAATCGATTCATCTTCGTCGTCAAGCAATGTAATGAGAGATTTAATCTCGCTCACTTCTTTATCGGTCAATTCACTCATCGAAACTCGGAATAATTGGTTAAAACACCTTTTTTAAGAATATCAAACGCTTCTTTTGGAGAATCAGCAAATGAGAACAAGTTCATATCGTCCGGACTAATCATTCCATATTTTGCCAAAGCTTTGAAGTCAATGACCTTATTCCAGAAGTTTTTACCATATAGAATAACAGTCATTTTTTTATTGACTTTCTTCGTCTGCAGCAATGTTAACAACTCAAAAAATTCGTCCAAAGTTCCGAATCCTCCGGGAAATGCGACAAGTGCTTTACCAAGGAACATAAACCAAAACTTCCGCATAAAGAAATAATGAAATTCCATGTTGAATTTAGGTGTTATGAACTGGTTAGGATATTGTTCGAACGGAAGACTAATATTCAATCCGATCGACTCCCCTTTTGCCAGTAATGCTCCTTTATTCGCAGCTTCCATTATACCCGGCCCACCTCCGGAACAAACCAACAACCGATTCTTTGTTTTTAACTTTTTGGACCATACGGTGATCATTTTGGATAGTTCAGATGCGTCTTCATAATACCTAGACATCTCTACAGCAACTTCAGCCTGAAGTAATTGTTCGTGATACTTTTTTGAATGAATATTCTTCTTGTTTCCCTTCTTTGCCAATTCTCGAAGATGCTTGATCGTTTCAGTTCGCGGTTTAATTCTTGCAGAACCAAAAAATACGATCGTATCTTTTACATTGTAATAATTGAATCGGCTTAACGGTTCTAAAAACTCAGATAATATTCGTAACGGACGCGCATCTCTGCTTGCAAGGAATCCTGGATTTTTATATGCCTTTGGTGCTTTTAAGAGTTTTGTTTTTTTCATTTTGCTAATTGTTTCAATTTAAAAAATAATTTTGTGAACGATGGTTGAAATCATCTGTTCAAGATATTTTTTATCCGTTTCGCCGAAACTGTTGTAATTATGACTGTCAACATCTACCACACCAAAAATTTTATTTTGATAAATTATTGGAACAACAATTTCAGATTTTGAATCGCCATCACAAAAGATATGTCCGGGAAATTGATGCACATCTGGAACGATGATCGTTTCTCTCTTTTGATATGATGTTCCACAGACACCTTTGCCGATTGCGATTCTGGTGCATGCGATCTTTCCTTGAAACGGTCCCAGAACTNNCACTAATTCATTTGATTTGTTATCGAACAAATAGAATCCTACCCACGAGTAATATGGGAATGTTTGTTTCAATGCCGCAACTATGTTCGCCATATTTGCGATTGGATTTGATTCATCACCGACAAGTGAAAATATCTGTGGCAACAATTGTTCGTATAATGCTTCTTTTGTATCTGCGCTAACTTTAATTTCTTTCATACGCTTCTTTCTGAAACACCCTATCAATTCTTACGGTGACATTTGAATCTTTTGATTTCAGGGTCTGCTGTTCAATTGCAAATTTAACTCGTACGACAGAAAGCCCGATAAATTTGTTATCACTTTCAATTACACTGGTAATCTTTCCTATTTCTGTTCCATTTTCATCCAGCAATAGTTCTTGCTCATTAACACGCTCTGTTGCGGAAAATTTACATAGCGTACGTTGAATTTTATTATACGTATCAAGCCGCGCGATAACTTCTTGGCCGATAAAACATCCTTTGGTAAAACTGATCCAACTCCAAAGGTTTAATTCTAGTGGATTGAAGTCTTGAACTAATTCTTTTTTTACTTTCGGAATTCCATTTTCGATTCTCCATTGTTCAAAGGTATTTGAAAATTTTGTCGATTCATTAACTGAATGTTCTTTCAATTCAAATGAAACCGGAAATCCAAAATAATCTGAACAATAAAAATTATCTGTCGTCATAAAATGAAGGTTGATTTCAAATTCATTTGTTATATCGCTGAGTATAATATCTTCCATGATGATGTATTTATTTAACCACGAAATGGTTTCAGCAGCCATTCCACTGCTTGTTAACATCAACAGATGATCATTACGGTGAATGAGCCAAACAGTATCAATTATTCGTCCTTTATCTGTTACCAGTAATGTTTTTTGAATTTTCCCTTCTGTGAATCCAGTAAAATCATTCGTTGTAATTCGTTGCAAGAAATCAACCGATTCATTACCGATCATTTTTATTACATCGGACGGAAAATGATGAATCACTGTTGGAGGTTTTATTTTGGATATTATTTCTGCGATGGTCATTACCTAATTTTGATATACTTTTTTATGAAGTGCATTGTAATATAAATCATATGCTTTGTTCATATCAACAATAACTTCACCATTAACGTTCGCTTCATTCTTTGATGTCACAATTCCAATATTAGTAATTGGAACGTCATAGTTTGAACAAATTGATTTTAATTGAGCTTCGTTCGATTTATCGGCAGAGATGATAATGCGTGATTGATCTTCTCCAAACAAGNNATTCAAATCAAGTTTCACATCAAAGCCATATTTTTGCTTACCAACAATCGCGCATTCAATCAATGAAACGATTAACCCACCGTCAGAAATGTCATGCGCAGATTTTACAAATCCTTTTTGAATTAATTCAAGCGTGCATTCCTGTAATTTTACTTCGAATGCAAGATCGAAATATGGTGCATCGCCGGTTGTTAATCCATATTCCTGAACCATGAATTCGCTTCCGGAAATATCTCCTCGGTTTATTCCAAGCAAATAAATTGGGTCTCCGGTATTTTTAAAATAAGCTGTTGTTACGTCCGAAATATTTTCAACAATTCCCAACATTCCGATTGTGGGTGTTGGAAAAACCGCTGCCTGCGGACTTTCGTTGTAGAAACTAACATTTCCTCCGGTCACAGGTGTATCCAATGCTTTGCACGCTTCACCGATTCCTGCAACAGCTTCCTTGAATTGCCAATACATTTCCGGTTTATAAGGATTGC
This sequence comes from Bacteroidota bacterium, assembly GCA_003456055.1. Classification (GTDB taxonomy): domain Bacteria; phylum Bacteroidota; class Ignavibacteria; order UBA10030; family UBA8401; genus UBA8401. The sequence goes on from DMPG01000330.1 coordinate 6,147, forward strand.
CAAAATTCAAACAATTGGTAATTGCGATTGGTTTTCCTCCGGTGCACACAACGTTTCGTCCAGATTCAGCAACAGCAATCATAGCTCCTTTTCGAGGATTGAGATATACATATCGGCTGTTACAATCAGTCTTTGATGCGAGAAGTTTTTCAGATTTTTTAATTCGAATCACTGCTGCATCAGATCCTGGGAGAACTACGGAATTGGTTCTTACCATTGAATCGTATTGTTCATACACCCAGCGTTTGCTGGCTATGTTTGGTGCTTGCAACAACTTATACATTGAAGCAGAGATATCTTTTGGTGCTTGCAATGAATTTAAATCAAACGATCTTGTTTGTTCCAAATATTCAGGCTCTTTGGTCTCACGAATATACACCGGCGCCCCACCGCCGAGAACGCATGTTTCTGCCGGAACTTCCGCTTTCAATTTTCCTTCATGGAAAATTCGAACCAAACCATCATCAGTCACTTTTCCGATAGTGACGCAATGAAGATCCCATTTTTCGAAAATATTTATGATTGCTTTTTCGTTTTCGGGTTTGGCAACGATCAACATTCGTTCCTGCGATTCTGAAAGCATAATTTCATACGCCGTCATTTTCGTTTCACGGATTGGAACAAGGTCAAGATTGATCTCCATTCCACTATTTCCTTTTGCGCTCATCTCAGTTGAAGAACATGTAATTCCTGCTGCACCCATATCCTGAATTCCGACAATAAGCCCTGCATTTATAACTTCGAGAGTCGCTTCAAGTAAAAGTTTTTCTGTGAAAGGATCACCAACCTGAACTGATGGTCGTTTGGATTCTGATGCTTCAGAAATTTCTTCGGATGCGAATGTTGCTCCGTGAATTCCATCGCGTCCGGTTGCAGAACCGACGATCATCACAACATTTCCTTTCCCTTTGGCAATCGCTGAAGCGACATTTCCATGTTCAACAATTCCGATGGACATTGCGTTGACAAGAGGATTCGTTTGATAACATGGATCAAAGAACACTTCTCCTGCAACAGTTGGAACGCCAAAACTATTTCCGTAATCTCCGATACCCTTTACAACTCCTTTTAATAAATGACGAGTCTGTTTATCGTTGATATCACCGAAGCGTAAAGAATTCAATGCGGCAATTGGTCGGGCCCCCATTGTAAAAATGTCGCGCATAATTCCGCCAACACCGGTTGCCGCACCTTGATATGGTTCGACGGCTGAAGGATGATTATGGCTTTCAATTTTGAATGCAACGGCAAGACCGTCACCTATATCAACAAGACCGGCATTTTCTTCACCTGCTCCAACGAGTAACCGTTTACCAGAACGAGGTAATGTTTTTAATTGTGCAATAGAGTTTTTATAACTACAATGTTCACTCCACATCACCGAATAAATTCCAAGTTCAGTGTAGGTCGGAGTTCGTTTAAGAATGTCCAAAACTTTCTGATACTCTTCTTCAGTTAATCCGTGCTTAAGCGCCAATGCTTTTGTTACTTCGGGTTCTTCAATCGGTTTCATGGTTACTCAATGGTAAAAAGTTGGTCGTTTTTTTCGACAGTTTGTTTTTCTTGGACAAATATTTTTTTAATTGTTCCAGAATGAAGAGATTTGATCTCATTTTCCATTTTCATTGCTTCAATAATAAGAACACCATCGCCCGCATTAACAGCGGTACCTTCTAGCAATAATATTTTTGTAACCAATCCGGGCATTGGTGCCCGAAGTGTAATAGAATTATTATTGACTGATTCTTTGTGTAATTTTTTATTGAGTTTATCACGAAATGTTTCTTTTTGGATCTCAAAAATAAAATTATTGACCGTTGCATTCGGTGAATTCTGTGTCGTAGAGAAAAATATGTGAAAAGATTTTCCATCGACGAGTACGCTGAATTCACAGTTGGAAATTTTCTCTACATCAGCAGAAACATTCTTCCCATATGAATTCGTAATAATTCCACGGCTCTCATCATATTCAAATGAATACTCGGCAATATTTATTGTGGTTCTATTCATTCCGCAACTGATTTTTCCATTTGGAATTTATTACTGTCAATGTCTTGTCATCACTTAGCTTTGGCAACGTATTTTTTTGAGATACAAATGATGTTACAATCGCGATACTTTCTTGAGCATTGATCTTTGCATCTGGAACCAGATAATGTTTCGCAACGAAATTTATATCATAATTTCCGTTAATGAACTCAGGGTGAAACAAAACCATTTCACAGAATGGAATTGTTGTTTTAACACCATTGATCTTATACTCACGCAATGCCCGTTTCATTTTTTCAATTGCTTCATCACGTGTTCTACCGTGAGTGATCAATTTTGCGATCATTGGATCGTAATACATTGTAATTTCAGAACCAACACGAATTCCGGAATCATTTCTCACTCCTAATCCCTCGCTTGGCTGATAATGTGTTATCGTTCCGGTTGAAGGGAGAAAGTTATTGTCGTATTCTTCTGCATAAATTCTGGATTCGATCGCATGGCCGTTAATTTTCACATCATTCTGAGTGAATGATAAAGATTTACCTTCTGCAATTCTAATCTGTTCTTTAATGATATCAATTCCATATACCATCTCAGTGATTGGATGTTCAACCTGGACACGAGTATTCACTTCAAGGAAGTAGAAATTTTTATTAGCATCGAGCAAAAACTCAATTGTTCCCGCATTGATATATCCCGCAGCTTTTGCAATATCAACTGCCGTTTGGCCCATTTTTGAACGTAATTCGGGTGTTAATGCAGTACTGGGACATTCCTCGACTACTTTTTGATGCCGACGCTGGATTGAACATTCCCGTTCGCCAAGATGAATGACATTACCCTTTGAATCTGCTAGAATTTGAATTTCAATGTGTTTCGGATTCACTATATATTTTTCAATATACACTCTGTCATCCGAGAATGCTTTGGAGGCTTCATTGCGAGCTCGTTCAATAGCATTTGGAAGTTCGGCAGATGAATCCACTCTGCGCATTCCTTTCCCGCCGCCTCCACCAGAAGCCTTGATCAAAATTGGGAAACCAATTTCTGCAGCAACTTTCGTTGCTTCTTCTAAACTATCTATTGGATTGGTAGTTCCGGGTACGATAGGAATATTTTTCTTTGATAGTAAGTCTCGTGCTGTAGTTTTACTTCCAAGTATTTCAATCGTTTCAGATTTAGGACCAATAAAAATCATCCCAGCATCGGTAACCGATTTTGCAAAAAATTCTTTCTCAGATAAGAATCCGTATCCAGGGTGAATCGCATCTACTTTTGCTTTATGAGCAATTGATATGATTTTGTCAATATTAAGATATGTTTCGGAAGAAAGTACACCATTGAGCGGATATGCCTCATCACAAAGAAGGACATGTGGTGAAGTTCTATCAATATCCGAGAAAATAGCAACTGTTTGAATCCCCATCTCTTTTGCAGATCGATGAATTCGAACAGCAATTTCACCTCGGTTTGCGATCAATATTTTTTTAATTTTTGGCAATTAATTTTAATATCCTATAATTCTACAATAGTGACACCGGCTCCACCTTCAAATCGATCTCCAAAACGGTAACTTTTTACACGTGAATCGTTTTCTAAAAAAGAATGAATACGTTTTCGTAATGCACCAGTTCCATGACCATGAATTATATCCAATCGGTTAAGTCCGGCAAGTTGTGCATCATCCAAAAATTTGTCAACAATGGTGACCGCTTCATCTCCATACAATCCGCGAAGATCAACTTCAGTTGCAATCTGCTTATCGCTTAAGAATGAAGAGGTTGTATTCACACTCTTCACTTCTTTTTTAGAAACAGTCTTAATATTTGAAAGATGAACTTTTGCTTTGATGGAATTAAAAGCAACTTGAAGATTTCCATTCTTATCCGGAAGAGTTAGCACGGTTCCGGACTGGCCGCCTGACTTCAAAACAACAATATCATTCAATTTAATATTCAACGTCTCAATAGATTCAGAAGTAGTTGTGATGATAATATCTTTTTCCAACACAGTAATCTCTTCTTCCAATTTTTCAAGCTGTTTCTTTCCTTCCCGGATCGCTTCACGATTTGCCTGGGATGACTTTATCTCTCGAACTGCATTTTCAATTGTTGAAGATGCCTGCTCAACTATTGATTTTGCTTCTGAGATTGCCTTTCGTTT
>DMPG01000330.1:10339-10818 GCA_003456055.1 Bacteroidota bacterium
AAAGTTTTTGTTCGAATAATTGAGAACGATTTTCAAGATCAAAAATCAATTGTTCGAGTTTTGCTTTTTGTTCCCCTAACATAGATCGGGCATTCAAAATTATTTTTTCATCCACTCCTAATCGTTGTGCTATTTCAAGTGCGTAACTGCTCCCCGGCAAACCAAGCTTAAAACGATATGTAGGAATAAGCGTTTCCTGATCAAATTCCATAGCACCGTTCTCCATGTTTTGGGAATTATGGACAAAGGCTTTAAGTGATGCATGATGTGATGTAACAACCGTTAAAGCACCTGTAGAAGTTAAATGTTCAATTACTGAAGCGGCTATCGCTCCTCCTTCTGTAGGATCTGTATTGGAACCAATCTCATCTATAAGGATTAACGATCCATCATCTGCATTTTCTGTTATTTTCTTAATTTGAAGAACTTGAGAACTATAAGTACTCAGATCGTTCTCAATAGATTGATTATCACCAATT
>DMPG01000092.1:0-9687 GCA_003456055.1 Bacteroidota bacterium
GTTGTACGGATGCATCGGTACTGCAGGGAGAATGATATTCCATACCGTGTTGATTTTGTGCCTGATCCTGTCTGTTGGACCGAAGCTCCTGAAACATTGAAAATTCTTGGCCGCCAGCGAAATCGGTGGCATCGAGGATTGCTGGATACATTGTTGATCCATAGAAAAATGTTGTTCAATAAGCGATACGGAGTTCTCGGATTAGTAAGTGTGCCGTATTTTGCGATCATAGAATTATTCGGACCGGTGATCGAAGCAGTTGGGTATGTTGCCGTTGGAGTCGGATTTTATTTGGGGATGGTGAATATCGAGATCTTTACGTTATTCTTTATTGTATCGGTAATTTACGGTGTGATGTTCTCTATTAGTGCGGTGATGCTTGAAGAAATATCATTTCACCGTTATCCCAGAACTCGTGACCTTCTAAAATTATTAGTGCTTGGTGTAGTGGAGAATTTTGGTTACCGACAGATCACAGTCTGGTGGAGGATCAAAGCGTTTTGGGATTATTGGCGCGGTGTAAAAACATGGGGTGCAATGACACGTGTAGGTTTTAAAAAATAACAATCAATAACAACTGAAGAAATCAAAACCATCGTCATTCTAAAAGAAATGATAGAAAAAATCGTAAACCGGCTGCTCTATACTGCTCGTCCATTTGTTCTTGTGAATGGTGCGGCATACATTATTTTCTTGCTGATCCGGTGCTACGAATTATTTATGGTCGTCGGTGCATTGCAGGGGGGATCGGGTCAGAGTAGTTTGATCATTCAAGCACTTGTGCTTGATCTCTTCGTTGTGGCAGCGGTGATGTTTGTATTGTCATTGTTATTTTTTCTATTTTCATCGTTACTGAACGAACGGACGGCTTTAAAGATCCATTTGGTGCTGTTATTATTGGCAGTGTATGGTGCAATGGCACTGACGCAATATTTTTCAATTACTCTTATCCCGCTCAGTTCGGATCTTTACGGTTATTCGCTGAATGATATTAAAGAAACGGTCAATGCTTCCGGCGGCATATCTATTGCAGGGCTGATCGGATTTTTAGCTGTTGGCGCAGTGATTTTGTTGCTCCCAAAAATAGTTGGAAATCTTCCTCTGCCAAAGTTCATCATCTATGGTTTTTATGGCATCTCGTTATTCTCAATGCCGATACTTCTATTGATACAACCTTCACCGCGTGATTTTTCTACAGAGATTGAATACAATATTGTGGAAAATAAAATGCTGTATTTCTCACAGCAATCATTCCATTATTTTTTCCGCGGTCAATTAGCCGATAAAAAATATTCCTCTGAAGAATATCCATTGTTGAAAGAGGCTGACTATAGTGATGTGATCGGAAATTATTTCAATACAAAGCCTGAGAAACCCAATATTGTCTTTATCATTGTTGAAGGATTAGGGAGCGCGTTTGTTGAGGATGGAACCTATCAAGGTTTCACTCCATTTATAGATTCTCTTTCGCATTATAGTTTAACCTGGAAAAATTTTCTCAGCACTTCCGGACGAACCTTTGGCGTCCTTCCATCATTAGCGGCTTCATTACCGTTTGATCGAAAAGGTTTTATGGATCTCGGAATGACCATGCCGGACCATCGATCGCTCTTCACGTTATTGAAAGAGAATGGATATACAACTTCGTATTATTATGGGGGCAAAATAGATTTTGATATGCAGAATGTGTTTCTCGAACGGCAGGGAGTGGATAATATTATTGATGAAGGGGATTTTTTCCTACCGTATGAAAAATCTCCCGCAATGGAAACCGGGTTTTCGTGGGGATACGCAGACTGGGATTTATTCAATCGCTCTTTTGAAGTGATCCAAACAACGAATCACTATCCTCGATTTGATGTTTACATGACCCTTTCGACCCATGAACCATTCTTACCGCCGAATAAAGAATTGTATGATCTGCAATTTGAACAGAAGATTGCACAAATGAATGGTGAACCTGAAAAACAGGAGCGATATAAACGATATAAAGATATTTTTGTATCATTATTGTATGCCGATGATGCAATTCGAAATTTTATTGAGCAATACAAAAAGCGAAACGATTTTTCCAATACCATCGTTGTGATCACCGGTGATCATCGGTTAATACCGGTCCCATTCGATACAAAATTAGATCGTTATCGTGTTCCGTTCATACTGTATTCTCCTATGCTCAAAACACCTGCAAAATTTCTCTCCGTCTCCACTCATGCGGATGTTCCGCCTACGATCCTTGGGTTTTTGAAGAATCATTATGCAATGACACTTCCCAAAGAATCCCACTGGGTTGGGAGTCAGATTGATACTGTGAAAGGATTCCGTAATGTTCGCTCCCGCGCTTTTATGCCGTATAAGGGAGAGATATCGGATTATATTGATGGTAAATATTTTCTTTCAGGCGATCGGCTGTTTGAAGTCACTCAAACATTATTCATCTCAGAAATACAGAATGATAGTGTGAAACAAGCACTTCAGGCGAAGCGCGATGCATTCATTGCATTATGCGGATATGTCACTTCAAAAAATAAGATCTATCCTGCTGATAGCAGTAAAAAAAATCTAATGCAATCTTCGACTGATGATTCATTATTTGCTACAATTGATTCGCTTGGATTGAACAGCGACCAAATGTTCTTGAGTGCTAGAGACAGTGCCTTCCGCGGGAACTACGAATACGCCCGAACCTTTTGCGCGAGGTTGTTAGCAATCAATCCAGACTATCATGATGTACGTTCATTAATGGCAAGAACGTTGGCTTGGGAGCGCCGGTATAATGAAGCAAGGATTCAGTTCAACGAAGTTTTGCGCCGAGCGCCGAATTATTCCGATGCGTATTTTGGATTAGCTCAGGTAGATTATTGGAATGGAAACATTGATGATGCAATGAAACATATTACACTTTCAGTGCAATTGCTCCCCCGAAATATCGAAGCACGAATGTTCAAAGCCCGGATGCATTATGCATCAGCGAATGATGTTGATGCGCTGAAAGAATTGAATGAGATCCTTCAGCAGAATTCTCAATATACTGAAGCAAAGGAATTAAAAGAAAAAATCAAATCGGTGATCCAATGAAAAACAGACTAAAAAATATTCTTTTCGGAAAAAGATTATCTGCGTTATGGATAATCGCTTTTTCGCAGATCCTTTTTTCACAAACAATGCTCGACTCGTTGGATGCTGACGAGCTCTTTAATCGTGCCCGTCCGCTTGCATTTAACGGCCAGCGTGATTCTGCGCGGATGCTTCTGAAACTTGCACTGCAAGAGAGTCCGAACTATGTGGATATACGAATATTCTATGCTCGAACGCTAGCGTGGGATGGTATGCGGGATGAAGCCCGAAAGGAATTAAGAACGGTATTCAATCAAAAACCATTCAATATTGAGGCATTGCTCTTTGCAATTGATGTTGAAATGTGGGACGATAAACCAAGCGAAGCGTTAAAGATTTGCGTCACCGCCTTAAGAAAATTTCCAAACAACGAAGAATTTCTTTTACAAAAAGCAAAGATCCTTCGTGCTCTGAATCGTGAGAACGAAGCATTGATCACATTGACAATCTTGGAGGATATTAATCCCTCTAACCCTGAAGTTCCGGCTATGCGTGAATCGATAAAATCGAATTTTATTATGCATGGAATCAGCGCGAGTGAAACGTATGATTGGTATAATAAATATTACGGATCCAATCATCTTGTTGCGCTGCAATACAATCGTTCCACATATTTTGGTTCAGTAATTGCTCGTTTAAATTATCGTAATACACGGGGCAAGGACGGATTCCAAATTGAGGTCGATGCGTATCCCCGGATCATCAGTGGTATCTACGCCTATGTCAGTTATGGCTTCGCTGGTTCGTCCTCATCATTGTTTTCTGAACATCGCGCAGGACTGGAAGCATTCTTTAAATTGCCCGAAAGTTTTGAAGGATCATTCGGTGCACGATATCTCAATTTCGGTTCCGGAAGCGACATTACAATTTATACGGGATCGTTCGGATACTATTACAAGGATTATTGGTTTTCTCTGCGGCCATTTGTTACTCCCGGCAGTGTAAGTTTTTCTCGGTCGATCAATTTTACATCGCGGTATTACTATAATGGAACTGCTGAGGAGTATGCATCTATAAAAGCAGGCGCAGGATTTTCTCCTGATGAACGAAATTATGATCCCACGAATAGTAATGTCTATCTCCTTAAAGCACGATCGTTCGGCATTGGATTGCAGAAGCCGTTTGGGATCTATTCGCTGCTGAATGCCGGGATTGATTATACAAGACAGGAATTGAGTTTTAATCTAGGCGAATATGTGGAAGTGTATTCTTTTTCTATTGGTTATCGGCATAAATTTTAATTTTGGAAGAAAGAAGATAATTTTTTTGCAAGAACTCACGGTACATCCTATTGGCATTATTCACACTCCGTATCAGGAAAAATACCATGCACCGCGTCAGCCCGGTGTTGATAAAAATAGTATCATTGGTATCATAGAACTGTACCCTGATAAAAATTTTGATCAGGCATTGGAAGATCTTGCGGGATTTGAACGTGTGTGGATCATATCGTGGTTCCATAAAAATTCAGAGTGGAAACCAAAAGTATTGCCGCCGCGAAGCGGAAGAACAAAGCGCGGCGTCTTTGCAACTCGTTCACCGCATCGCCCCAATCCGATCGGTCTTTCGTTGTGCAAACTGATCGATGTGAAAGGAAGGATCATTCGCGTTGAAAATCCCGATCTGCTGGATGGAACGCCGATTCTTGATATCAAGCCGTACATTCCATATGCAGAAGCATTTCCTGATTCTGAAATTGGATGGCTTGCTGAAATAGAAAACACAGAAGATTTACCCTATAGTGTTGAAGTCTCTAATCGTGCAAACGAACAGGCTGCATGGCTGGAGAAAGAATTTGATATTCATTTGATCGAACGGGCGATTGATATTCTCTCGTTCGATCCATTGCCTCATTCATACCGGAGGATTATGAATGGTGAGAATGGCGGATTTGTTATGGCGATCAAATCGTGGCGAATAGAATACACCATCAACGAAAAGAATGTTCTGATTCACTCAATTCAAAGCGGATATCCAAAGGAAGTCATCGCATCCCGTGATCCGTCGAACGATTCGTTCCATGATCAGGAAGCACATATACAATTTCACGGACGCTGGATGAAAGATTTTGCATGAACTATTTTCAATTTTTTCTCTTTATTTTTTTTATTACGAATACCGTTTCAGCACAATTCATTGACCGGATCCATTTCTTTCCGGAAACGACCTATGTTTCACCCTTTGCCGCCGATGGTCATGCTCATCGTGTGAATGTTGAGAATATTCTTTTTACAAAAAACGTGCGGACTACAATGGGAGGGATATTTCCGATATTGAATATCGATATGTTTGGAACGACAACACAGGCGAGTATCAGCGGATCGATCCATTTCGAATTAAATCCGTATGGACAGGCGCATGTTATTTCCAATGATTACTATGTCGATTTTGTTAAACTTGATGTCCCTTTAACAGAACATTTATTTGCACAAGGCATCGCCGGACATACAAGTCATCACCTGAGTGACAATTGGTATGAACGGTTGAAACTCACTTCAGCTATACGTTATTCACGCGATTATCTAAAATTATTTTTGATCCGCGAAGCTGGAGTGAATGATCAAATCTATATTGGTGCTGACTATGCATATATCTTTACGGTTAATGGTCAGAGGATTAACAAACGTTGGACATTCCAATCAGGCGGAAAAATATCGTTAGTCGAATTGTATAGCAGTATTATTCTGTATGGAGCAGTGGATTGCAAAGTACGCCAGGAAGCTGAATTTGCATCCACAAATACTGTACAAATTGGAATTTCAACACCGATGCAACATGGAAAAGTTCTTCGTATTTCATACCAATTTAGAACCGGACTTGATGAACGCGGACAATTTTATCCTCGACATAGAATGATCAATACGGTAGGTTTTGCTATCGAACTGTAATAATCATTTTACCAATTGATGATGATTCATAAAGACTCTATATTGAAATAGATATTTTTATTTTTAATACCGTGCAATATAAAAATCATTTTTTGTTCACCATGAAAAAATTATTGTTATTCGTACTGTTGTTGACAATTTCCAATGCTCAGACGCCCCAAATTGATTCGCTGAAAAAAGCACTCCCTGCGGCGAGTGGAAAAACACGACTGGATATACTGTTTGTCCTTTCCAATCAATTAGAGAACACTGTTCCCAAACAAGCCATGNNATACGGTCTTGAAGGTGTTTCCATCGCTCGACAATTAGGAGATTCTGGTTCGCTGGCAACATTGTATTCATCGCTGGCATTCAGTTCCAGTGAACTTGGAAATTTTGATCAAGCATTAAAGTTTGGATATCAATCGCTTGATGTAAGTATGCTGATCAATGACAAGAAAAAGATAGCAAGTGCTAATAGTACTCTTGGGATTGCCTATGCGTATATCGATCAATACAGTAAAGCGCTTGAACATCACTTTGAGGCATTACGTATTCGAGAGGAACTAGGGTTGGTCATTCCCTCAGCAAGCACTCTAAACAATATTGGAATCGTTTATCATAAAATAGGACAATACGATAAATCAATTGAGTATTATCATCGTGCTATGGAGAGGCATGGTTTACCGCTTAGTGATATTACAAAAGCTCGATTTTTTACCAACATTGGTTATTCTGAATTTAAGCGTGGAAATTTTGATGTTGCGATGAAATATCATAATGAAGCACTTACAATCGCAGAGAACTCTCATTATACCGGAGTGTTAGCCTATATTTATTTTAATTTAGGGCTCATGCATTCGGAGAAAAAAGAATATCAAAAGGCTCTCGACTATTTGCAGCATTCGTTGAAGAATTATGATGAGCTAGGGCAAAAGTACGGCAGTCTGCAATTNNTTATGATGAGCTTGGACAAAGATACGGAAGCCTGCAATTATTGAATGCGATTGGTACAACATATTTCCAGATAGGACAATATCAATCTTCAATGCAATATCTTAACCGTGCGGTTGTATTAGCAAAACAAGTAAACGCACCTGATCAATTAAAGAAGAGCTATGAGACCCTTTATTCTATTTATGATAAGATCGGTCCGATGAAAAAAGCATATCAGTACTATCAATTGTATTCTGAAGCAAAAGATTCATTGATGAATTCTCACGAATCGAAAAAGATCGCTGATATTGTGATCAATCACGAAATAATCCAAAAGCAACGAGTGATCGAGCTTCTGGAAAAAGAAAAGACGATTGCTAATTTGAATCTCGAAAAACAAAATCTACAAACGAAAGTTCTTTATGCAATCGGAATTTTATCAACGGTCATGATTCTATTCCTTTATTCCTATAATCGCCGGATTCATAAGAATAAAATACTTGTTGAACAAAAAAATCACGAATTGAATTTATTGAACGAGGAATTGAATCTTAAGGTTAGTGAAATTCAACTGTTGAGCGGGTTGCTTCCAATCTGCGCCAATTGCAAAAAGATCAGAGATGATAATGGCGCATGGGAGCAGATGGAACTTTACATTACAAAGCATAGTGAGGCAAAATTCTCTCACGGAATATGTCCCGATTGCATGAAATCACTGTATGGCAAAGTATTTACCAAGCAAAAGGAAACATAGTCTTAAGTGTCTAACGATATAATTTCAGCAACAAGTCAAATTGTTCTTTTTTGTTGAAAAGCACGAACATATCGGTTATCTTTTGTCTGTCACTAACAAAGGATAGCTATGAAATTGATCTTTTCCGTTCTTTTCTTCGCAGCATTGGTATCTGCAGAAATTCCTCAGATCATTCCCACACCCCAAACGATCGTTGAAAAAACCGGTCAGTTTAAGATCACTTCTGCAACAAAGATAGTCATAGGGAACGACGATCAGACAGAACAATTCATTGCACAAGAGTTAAATAATGAACTTTCTGTTCTCAAAGAATCTCCGTTGAAAGTTGTGGATGAACAATCCGTTCGGAAGCTGACATCCAATTTTATCTTTATTGGAAAATCGACAACAGAATACGGCAAAAAATTTCTTGCGAATCGAAAAGGAAAACTGACTTCAGAAATGAGATCCGAAGGATATTTTCTGGATGTTGATACAAAAGGAGTTGTTGTCATCGCGGAATCGGACAAGGGTTTGTTCTACGGGGTGATGTCACTTATCCAATTGCTGCGAATTGACAAACGGAGTTTGCTTGTTCCAGCTCTTACTATTCATGACTTTCCTTCGCAAACGATCCGTGGGATTACCGATGATATCAGCCGCGGACAGATATCAACAATTGAAAACTTCAAAAAGATCATTCAGTTTTGTGCTCACCATAAAATGAATGTGTATTCGCCGTATATCGAAGATGTTTTTCAATTCAAAAAACATCCTGAAATAGGAAAGAATCGCGGAGCGTTGAATGCTGCAGAATGCAAAGAACTCGATGCGTTTGCAAAAAAATATTTCGTTGAGATCATCCCGATCTTTGAAACGCTTGGCCATTGGGAAAACATTCTGATCCATCCCGAGTACGAAAAGTTTGCAGAATTTCCCGGAGCGCATACGGTGAATATTTCCGATGAAAAGGTCTATGCGTTGCTTGACGAGATGATCGGTGAACTCGCTTCCTGCTTCAGTTCGCCGTATTTCAATATCGCAGCTGATGAATCGTGGGATGTTGGATTAGGAGTCAACAAAGAACGTGTAGCGAAAAGCGACCTTGCAACGGTCCATGCAGAACATTATAAACGGATCTTTGCAATCGTGAAGAAATACGGAAAAAAACCGATGATGTACGGCGACATTATTTTGAATCATCCGGACATTCTCAAAAAAATTCCACGTGATGTGATTATTGTTGATTGGCAGTATGGGGCGAGATTTGATTATCCGAGTCCGGAAGTGTTTAAGAATGCTGGATTTCCTTATATCGTTTCGCCTGCTGTTTGGAATTTTACCGGACCATTCCCGAATTATTTGAATACATTTTTAAATATCCAGGCATTTAATCTCGATGGATTCAACAACGGTTCACAGGGAATATTATGTTCCAATTGGAATGACTTTGGCGGAGAAGCATTGCGTGAATTAAACTATTATGGGTATGCTTGGACTGCTGAATGTGCATGGAATCCGATGAAGACAAATCTTCAATCATTCGACGAAAAATTCTTCCATTCCTTTTTTGGAAATAATGATTTTGAAATGCGGGCAGTCTATTCGATCCTGAGCAATCCTGCAAATCAATATCATTGGTACGAATTGTGGAGACACCCGATGCTTCCGAATCGGGATGATATGGTATGGGAAAAACGTCTGCCGTTGATCCAGCGGATGCAGAGTATTCGTTCATCAATGCCGTTTGTGCAGCAGATGATAAGCGAAGCAAAGGGGACGATCAAAAAGAATAACGATCATCTTCAATATCTTATCTTCACAACAAAGCTAAATCTCTGGTTTGCCGATAAGATTGAAGCACAGGAAAAAATAAAAATATTATTGAAAGATAGTACCAAGACCCGAAGTGAGATTGCAACGCAAAGCTTATTGTTATGTAAGAATGTTGTTGATGGACTTGTCTCGGTGCGATCTGAATTTGAAAAAGTCTGGCTCACAACGAACAAACCTCAAAATATTGATCGTTTGTTG
>DMPG01000092.1:9810-10038 GCA_003456055.1 Bacteroidota bacterium
AGTTGTTTTGCAGAAGAATATTCGATCTGCAAAAGTTCAATTGCTTGGAGACACGTGGACAAAATTATATGTGAATGGAAAAAAGATCGGAGAAGTCTCTGCTCGTCGATCATTATCATTGTTAGTAGAAACTGAACGTGCAAAGATATTTGATATTCTTCCATTCCTCAGTGATTCGTTAAATATAATTTCAGTCGAGTCGCAAAATTTCCAGAAAAAAGGATTTGC
>DMPG01000145.1:0-1526 GCA_003456055.1 Bacteroidota bacterium
CGCGACGGAAAATTTGAATATTCGGAAGAAGTTGAAGTTATGATTTCGCAGATTCCGCAGGAATTTTCGCTGATGCAGAACTATCCAAATCCTTTTAACCCTGCAACAGTCATTAGCTACCAATTACCGGTCAGTGGTCAAGTAACATTAAAAGTGTATGACATGCTTGGAAAAGAAGTAGCATCGTTAGTGAATGAAACAAAAGAAGCAGGANNCTTCAATCCGGTAATTTCACGGCAACAAAGAAACTTACGTTGATGAAATAAAAAACATAAACCGCAGAGTTCGCAGAGAATGCGGAGGATTTTGTAAGGGGGGACATTTTGTCCCCCTTTTTTATTGTACCGGGTTATTTGTAGGAACATCTGGAAAACCTACAATCATTGTCATTCCGATCCCGCTTAATCTTGAGAGGAATCTTACTTTTTAAACTCAAAATTAAGTATGATATTCATCAATTCCTGTTCAAATCATTGCGAAAATTAAATAAGATATTCTTCTCTTTTTGTCGGAATACCATAGTGACGGTAATTACAATCCTAAATTAATACCTTGCTGTAAAATTAAAAATACGTGATATTACGTATAGGTTTTGTCAACAAACATCTTCACTCAAAACACTAAAACGAAGGAAAGAAGTTTATCAGTTGTGCTGTCCTGAGAAATCAGAATGCGTAATTGATGGTAGAATTTTTATAACACGTTGCGACAGGAAAAAATCTCGGTGCAACCAAAACAAACCTGTTGGTCAATAATTATTGACCCCTTCCATACTCCTCCCACAGTAGTGAGAGGGGAAAAAAATCAAAAGGCGTTCCGTAAACGGGACGCCTTTTCTGTTTTAAAATGAATACCAAATTGTCTTGAATACAAAACAAATAAAAACCAAAAGGAGAAATATGAAAAAGTTATTTTTACTCACTGGCACACTGCTGTTGTTAATGGTTGGATTTAGCAATAATGTTTTTGCTCAAATTACAGTTACAGACGGGGGAGCGGATGTTAACGGTTCATATCCAAACACTTTTAGTTTCGGAGACAGAACTGCTTATTCTCGTGATATGGCAATTATTGCAGTTATTCTTTGGAGGTCGGATTTTTCGGAATGGCGGTTTACAGATGGGAGTGGCAATGGTACGTACTACTACAACACCGCTAACACAATACTTCCGCCTGCAACTGGTTGGGTGGTAGATGGTGGCACAGGCCCGGCACCAACATTATCAGGAAGTGTTGATCCGATGCCAGTTGAACTCACTTCGTTTACTGCAATTGCAAAAGAAAAAAATGTAGAACTGAAATGGAATACTGCAACCGAAGTGAACAACTACGGTTTTGAGATAGAGAAGAAAAGGATGAAGGATGAATTAGGAAATATGAACTGGGAAAAAATTGGTTTTGTGGAAGGAAACGGAACAACGAACGCACCAAAAAATTATTCGTTCACGGATAAATCTGCTGCAGGGAAAATTTCGTATCGCTTAAAACAGATCGACCGCGACGGAAAATTTGAATATTCGCAAGAA
>DMPG01000145.1:1649-5719 GCA_003456055.1 Bacteroidota bacterium
AAAGAAGCGGGAACATATTCTGCAACGTTTGATGGTTCGAAATTATCGAGCGGAATATATTTCTACACACTTCAATCCGGTAATTTCACAGCAACAAAAAAATTAACGGTGATAAAATAGTCTAGATCCTGACAGTTCTGTAAACATCGGTAGGATTAATTTAATATAAAGCGGGGTGACCGGCGGAAGCCTAAAAGTATATCTTTAGAAAAAATCAATTCAGTGAGGTTCATAATGAAGCAATATACCATTTTTATCGTTCTCTCATTTCTGTTATTCGATTCCGCAATTCTTACGGCACAATCATTAACTGGCATAAAAACGATTGATGTCACTACAGGGGATTACACCACTTTATCTGATGCTGTCACTGCGCTCAACACCAACGGCGTGGGTGCCGGCGGAGTGACATTTCTGGTTACGGACGGTCAGACATTTTCATCCGGACCGCTTTCCATCACTGCGACCGGCACATCGTCCGATCCGATCACATTCAAACAATCCGGAACAGGGACAAAACCAATCATCAATTTTACCGGAACCGGCACGGCGAGCGAAGCAGGTTTCAAATTAAACGCTTCGGACTACATTACGTTCGACGGACTCGATCTTCGAGATGTTGGTACTGCGATGGAGTATGGAATCTATCTTGTCGGCCTCGCTTCGGACGGCTGCCGGAATAATACCGTTAAGAACTGTGTCATCGACCTGTATAAAACGACATCATCACATTTCGGGATACATGTCCAGTCTGCCGCAACTTCCGATGCGGGGAAGAACAGCAATAATAAGTTCTATAATAACACCGTCAAAGATTGTTACCGGGGATACTATTTTTCAGGAACGACGTCATACCCCGATGACGGCAATGAGATCTCGGTGCAATCCGGGGGGACAAGCACGATCGAGAATATTGCATGCGAAGGAGTACGTATCAACCATCAAACCAATATCGTCGTCAGCAATACATCGTTCATCGACTTTGCGGGAGGATCGAATACGCTTTACGGGATATATTCCTATTCCGGAAATAATAATTCGCTCACTGCGGCAAACAATACATTCTCGAATTTTACCTCCTCGGGCTCGATCACCGGGATCAGCTTCAGCAGCGGAACGACTCTGCTGTGTTATGGCAATACAATCTCCGGATTCTCAAGCAGTGGTAATAATGTATTGCCGGTAAGTCTCGGCGCAGGCGCACCGGCCAATGTGTACAATAATATTATCACCGGGATCGAATACACCGGCACATCAACACGGACCGCATACGGTTTGTATATCAATGGCGGAATAACAGTGAATATATACAATAATATGATCAGCGGCATCAGCGCACCCGCATCGACCCATGCAACGGCGGGAGCGTGCGGAATCTATTTGGGGGGAGGACAGGCGGTGAACCTGTTCAATAATTCGGTCCTTCTCAACTATACCAGCACCGCTGCGGGCAATGTCAGTGCCGCGCTCTCCATTGATGTGAATAGTCCTACAACAGTGCTGCACACGAACAATATCTTTGTCAACAATGTGGATGTTACGACAGGAACGCGTGCCGTCGCATTCCGGAAAGGAAGTTCCTCCGGGACATCCTACATCACCAATCTTTCCGTCGAATCAGACAACAATCTTTATTATGCCGGAACTCCCGGTTCCAAGAATCTGATCTTTTATGACGCCGTGCAAATCTGCCAGACCCTTGCCGAGTACAAAACTTTTGTTGCCTCTCGAACGATCGACATCAACGCCATCACCGAAAATGTCCCGTTCGTCAGCAGCGTGGTTCCGTACGATCTTCACATCAACCCCGCGATCGAAACGCTATTGGAAAGCGCCGGGATTCCGGTCTCCTCTCCCATTGCAGTCACGACAGACATCGACGGCAACACACGGAATGGTACGACACCCGATATCGGAGCCGACGAAGGGGATTTTCTCTCGCTGGACGTGGTGCAGCCCGCAATTTCCTACACGCCGCTCTCTAATACCACCGGCACATCGAACAGGACCTTTTCAGGCGTATCAATCACCGATCACAGCGGCATCAACAC
This sequence comes from Bacteroidota bacterium, assembly GCA_003456055.1. Classification (GTDB taxonomy): domain Bacteria; phylum Bacteroidota; class Ignavibacteria; order UBA10030; family UBA8401; genus UBA8401. The sequence continues at coordinate 3,701 of DMPG01000145.1, forward strand.
GGCGGACGGAACAAAACCGAGAGTGTACTTCAAACGGAAAAACGACGCGAATGAATATAACGACAACACCGGCTCCACCAACGGATGGAAATGGGTTGAAGCGAACGGCGCTGCTTCCCCGTTCGAATTCACGGTGAATTACTCCCTGCTCAACGGCGGTACTGGCGTGAGCACGGGCGATGTCATCCAATATTTTGTGATCGCTCAGGATAATTACTCCACTCCGCGTGTTGGTATCAATTCCGGCACATTCAATGCATCGCCGGTGTCGGTCGCTCTTACCTCGGCGGCTTTTCCGTTGACAGGAACGATCCGCAGTTACAGCATATCGTTTTCCGGAAACATCACGATCGGTGCTGGAGAAAAATATACTTCGCTCACCGGAAGCGGCGGTTTATTCGAAGCGATCAGCGCCGGTTCCTTTGCCGCCAATGTCGTCGTGCTGGTATCATCCGATCTGACCGAAGATGGCGCCGTTGCACTGAGCCAGTGGACGGATGAAGATGCGGGCGCTTATACACTTACCATTTCTCCCAACAGCGCAACGCTGCGGTCCATCACGGGTTCATCGGGAACGGGATTGATAAAAATCACCGGCTGCTCGCGTGTCACGTTCGACGGCAGGTACTCCGGATCCGGACGATATCTTAGCATACGAAATACGAATACGTCGGGTTCCGTGATCGGATTATCAGAAAATTCAAGTAACAACGTGATTCAAAATCTCATCGTTGAAAGTTCATCAACGAGCAGCAGCAACGGCGCAATACATTTCGGATCGGGGACGAATATAAACACATCAATACTCGATTGTGAAATACGGGACAGAAGCGATGTCTCTGCTGCTCCGAAGTACGGCATTTACGTAAATTCCGCCGGAACCATGCAGATACAAATTCTGAACAATTCATTGCACGATTTTCACTCTGCCGCCATGATTTTCGACGGAGGATGCCGGAACATTCTTATCGAAGGGAATGAAATATTTATGGTCAATCCCTCATCATTGGAAGCAACATGCGGAATTCGCATCAATAACTGCAACCTGGTGGATATCTACCGAAACAAAATTTACGGGATCGACGGATCTTTTTCGGTGTCCGGCATTTATTATGCAGGATCATCCGGCGTGATATCGGCCCGAATATTGAACAATATGGTCACGCTGTCACCCGTCACCGGCACATCGATACGCGGGATTTTATATGCCGGGGGATCAAACAATACTCTTACCATCAATCACAATTCGGTGTATATCGGCGGTACCGATACGTCCAGTTCGAATAACTCCTTCGCCTTCGAAAAGTACAGCGACGTGAGCGTATTAACGGTGTACAACAACATTTTTGTGAACGGAAGAATAAATGACGGCGGAACCGGAGATCATTATGCCATCGGTTTTCAAAGTATCACGGGGACGGATAATATTGATTTTAATAATTACTATTCCGCCGCGTTGAACGGATTTTTCGGAAGCTGGACAAACTATGCCGTAACCGATATCGATGATTGGATATTTTACAGTGGTTTTTCGATGGATGAAAACTCCGTATTCGCTGATCCGGTTTTTGTATCCGCCTCTGATCTTCATTTGAATACAACCGTGACCCCGTACTTTCTTGCCGGAACTCCGACAACCGTCACGACTGATTATGACGGTGAGACGCGCGATGACACCTATCCGTATATGGGATGCGATGAGGATCCCGGAAAAGCACTTCCGGTTGAACTCACATCGTTTACATCAATCGTAAAAGGGAAGAACGTAGAATTGAAGTGGAACACTGCAACGGAAGTAAACAACGCAGGTTTTGAAGTGGAGAGAAGCAGCATACAGAACACAGAAGTCAGAAGTCAGAATACGGCAAAAGCGTGGCAGAAAGTCGGATTTGTTGAAGGAGCAGGCACAACGAGCGCACCAAAATCATATTCATTTGTCGATGCCACAGCATCGGGCAAAGTTGCGTACCGCTTAAAACAAATTGATCGTGATGGAAAATTTGAATATTCGCAAGAAGT
>DMPG01000161.1 GCA_003456055.1 Bacteroidota bacterium
TGATCTTCTGACCATAGAAAGGTTTCTTATCATTTGGAGTATTTTTTAAATCGTCATACAATGAAGCAAGTTTGCCGCTGCGGGAGAGAAATTCAATACGAAATTTTTCTAAATCTTCAATTGATGAGATTATCGGGAGAAGTTTATCTACTTCTGCTTGCAGTTCTGATATTTTTTTCTCGAGCATAGATCACTCAGTGATAAAATAAAAAAACTCCCCACCGCATGTATTACCAATGATGCGGTGAGAAGTTTTCAATTACGCTTTAACAAAGTTTACAATTTCTGTAAATGCTTCGGGATTATGAACAGCAAGTTCTGCCAATACCTTTCTATTGATATTGACTTCTTTTTTGTTCAATCCTGCGATGAGTTTAGAATACGTTATCCCATGCAATCTGGCTGCGGCGTTGATACGTGCAATCCATAATTGACGGTATGTTCGTTTTTTGGCTTTGCGATCGCGATATGCATACTGCATCCCTTTATCCAAGTGATGCTTTGCAATGGTGATCAGTTTACTTCTCGCACCCCAGTAGCCTCTCGCTTGCGATAATATTCGCTTGCGACGGCGGTGGGAGGCAACTTTATTCTGCGACCTTGGCATAGTTGCTCTTCTCCTTTATGAATGAATGGAACTGTGAATTAAATTACGCTACCAGCATTTCTTTGATCTTCTTTGAATCTGCTTTCGACACATATCCTGCTTTGCGCAGTCTGCGTTTACGTTTCGTCGTCTTGCTTGTAAGAATATGACTACGATTCATTTTGCGGCGTTTGATCTTTCCAGTTGCCGTTACGCTGAATGTTTTACGCGCACCGCGGTGCGATTTCATCTTAGGCATTACTACCTCATTTATGATTGTTCTTGTTTTTGTTTTTCAACTCGTTGTTTTGCTGTTTTGTCTGGAGCAAAGATCATCACCATGAAACGACCTTCCATCTTTGCCATCTGATCAACTTTTGAATACGCTGCAAGCTTTTCAGTAAGTTGGTTCAATAATTCGAATCCGCGTTCCTTATACGCTACTTCACGGCCTTTAAAGATGACAGTCGCTTTTACTTTGTCACCATCTTCAAGAAACTGGATCGCATGTTTTGCTTTAAATTCAAAATCATGTGTATCCGTACTTGGATGGAATCGCAACTCTTTCAATTGAGAAACATGTTGATGCTTCTTCTGTAATTTTTCTTTCTTTTGAATTTCGTATTTAAATTTACCGAAATCCATTATCTTACAGACCGGAGGCGTAGCGTTCGGCACAACTTCGATCAGATCTTTTCCTCTTTGCACGGCAATTGCCAATGCTTCACGCGGTGACATCACTCCAACTTGTCCGCCGCCGTCTTCAATAACACGGATAACATCTCCGCGAATTTCTTCGTTAATACGAGGTCGTTTTTCTTTAATGTGAGTCTCTCCTAGTGTTGATAAAAAATGTAGACAAATATACTAAATTTCATGCAATAATTTTTGAATTACTTCTTCAATCGCCAGTACTCCAATATCCCCTTTTTTATGCTGTCGAACAGAGACTGAACCGGCTTCTTTTTCTTTTTCACCAACAACGAGCATAAATGGTATTTTTTTAACTTCATGTTCTCGAATTTTGTACCCAATCTTCTCGTTTCGTGAATCGATTTCGACACGTAATCCTGCTTCAGTCATTTGAGCTACAACCTTTTGTGCATATTCAAGCTGCCCATCGGTGATCGGGAGAACAACGGCCTGAACCGGTGCAAGCCATAATGGAAACTCACCGGCGTAATGTTCAATAAGCAATCCGACAAACCGTTCCATCGAACCAAATGGAGCTCTATGAATTATCACCGGCCGATGTTTTTGACCATCGGCACCTACATATTCTAACTGAAATCGTTCCGGCATTACATAATCAACTTGAACGGTACCTAATTGCCATGTTCTGCCGATCACATCCTTCACCATAAAATCTATTTTGGGACCGTAAAATGATGCCTCACCAATTCCAATAAAATAATTCAATCCCATTTCATCGGCAACTTCTTTGATCTCTCGCTGAGCAAGTTCCCAAAACTTTGCATCACCGCCGTACTTTTCAAGATTCTTTTCGTCGCGATACGATAATCGGGTTGTAACCTGCATATCAAATGTTTTAAAAACCAATTGTGTCAATTCAACAGTATTTTTAATTTCCTGTTTCAATTGATCGTGCGTACAATAAATATGCGCATCATCCTGCGTAAATCCGCGAACTCGTGTGAGTCCACTCATTTCACCGGATTGTTCATATCGATATACAGTACCGAATTCTGCCAAGCGAACCGGAAGATCGCGATATGAACGAGGTTTAGAAGAATAAATATGATGATGATGCGGGCAGTTCATTGGTTTCAGTAAGAACTGTTCGCCATCTTCCATCGTAATTGGCGCGAACTGTGAATCTTTGTAATACGGATAATGACCGGATGTTTTGTATAATTCTAAATTTCCGATATGCGGAGTAATTACAGATTGATATCCGCGCTTTCGCTGTTCTTTCCGTAAAAAATTTTCAAGATTCTCTCTTATAATCGTTCCTTTGGGAAGCCAGATCGGTAACCCTGAACCAACTTTGGGGGAAATTAAAAATATTTCCAATTCCACACCGAGTTTCCTATGGTCACGTCGTTTTGCTTCTTCTAAACGGAAAAGATGATCATCAAGTTCTTGTTTGGTCGGGAACGTAATACCATAAATGCGCTGCAGCATTTTATTTTTTTCACTGCCTCGCCAATATGCCCCTGCTATGCTTAACAATTTTACAAATTTTATTTTACCGGTCGATGGAATATGCGGACCGTAACAGAGATCAGTGAAATTTCCCTGAGTGTACATGCTGATCTGCTGACCTTTGAACTCCTCCAGCAATTCCAATTTGTACGGATCATTCTTCTTCGTAAAATATTCAACGGCTTCTTCCCAGCTAACTTCTTTTCGTGCAAACGGAACATCGCGTTTGGTCAATTCAGCCATCTTGTCTTCCAACTTTTTCAAGTCTTCGGATGTTAATGAATGATCTCCCATATCAATGTCATAGTAATACCCATTTTCGATTGGCGGACCGATACCAAATTTTGTTCCTGGAAAAATCGCTTCGATCGCTTCTGCCATAACGTGCGCAGAACTATGCCAGTAGGTTCGCTTTCCTTCTTCATTATCCCACGTAAATATTTTGATCTCCGCATCAGCCGTAATCGGACGATGCAGATCCCACACTTCTCCATTCACAGAAACAGCCAATGCTTTTTTTGCGAGAGAGTTGCTTAATGAATCGGCAATCTTTGAACCGGTAATACCTTGTTCGAACTCTTTTACTGAGCCGTCAGGAAATGTAATTTTTAATAATGTCATATGTCAAAATAAATAAAAAAATCGGAGGAACTTGCAATCTCCGATTTTGAATATCATAGAATTTGCTTAATGAATTTAACGAAAAACAGCACGAAATGCAATAAAAGTCTTTATAATTCAGAATAATTTGATGATTCGTTCGCCATTTTTACAAATTCTTAAATAAAAAGTTTGTAATAAGAGTATAAAGATGAATTCGGGTTGTTCCTCCCCCGATTCCATGGTTTTTATTGGGATAATACATCGTATCAAACTGCTTATTTGCCTGCTGCAATGCCGATGTAAGCGTAACAGCGTTTTGGAAATGAACATTGTCATCACTGGTACCGTGGATCAAAAGAAATTTCCCTTTAAGTTTCGATGCGTAGCTTAATGGTGAACTCTCTTTATACCCGGCAGGATTATTTTCCGGAGTTCCCATGAACCGTTCCGTATAAATATTGTCATAAAATTTCCAGTTCGTTACGGGAGCAACAGCAACTGCAGTTTTGAAATAATCAGCACCCTTTAAAATTGTCAGAGCTGCCATGTATCCGCCATAACTCCAACCCCAAATACCAATTCTTTCTTTATCAACATACGAAAGAGATGAAAGATATTTTGCACCTTCTACTTGATCATTGACTTCCCATTTCCCAAGATTTTTATAGGTCACTTTCTTAAATGAAGCGCCACGAGCTCCGGTCCCTCTGTTGTCAACCATAAAGACAAGATACCCTTTATCTGCCAGCATTGAGTACCAAAGATAATTGGAACCGCCCCATGAGTCTCGAACAACCTGTGAACCTGGTCCTCCGTACGTAAACACAAGCACCGGATATTTTTTGGTTGAATCAAAATTTAATGGTTTAAGCAAACTAGCGTATAACAAAATATTATCAGAAGTTTTAAATGTAAAAAATGATGTTTTTGCCAACGAATATTCTTTTAAACTCAGAATTTCATTTTTTTCGATTGGATATATTTCCGTACCATTATTTTTCATCATTGTTATTTTTGATGGAGTCGATGAATTGTTATAATAGCCAATGTAATTATCAAAGGTCGGCGAAAAATTAGCTGAGTTGGTTCCGGACTTTGTTGAAAGCTGTTTCTTTTTACTCCCATCGAGTTTTATCGAATAAATTTGTCGATCAATTGGAGAGGATTCCGACGAAGTAAAATAGACCAATCCATTTTTCTCATCAACTCCATAGAAAGCATCAATATCCCAGTCACCTTTTGTAATTTGATTGATCAGAGTTCCGTCATTTTTATAAAGATACAAATGATTATATCCGTCTTTATCAGATGCCCATGTAAACTGTCCATTTTTTAAAAATCGAAGATCATCATTAACATCAAGCCATGTATCGCTTTTTTCAGTAAGAACTACTGTAGCCGATTTCTTTGCAACATCATACAATAAAAGTTCAATTTGATTTTGTTCACGATTGAGTCGTTGAAAGGATAAAAGATTCTTGTCAGCAGTCCACTGCATTCGCGGTATATAGATATCATCACTTGATCCAAGATCAATCCATTCCGTTCTCCCCGTTGCAACATCAAGAACGCCAATATTCACGATCGAATTTGGATCGCCCGGTTTTGGATAATGCATTGAGATCAATTTAAGATGAGTTGAATCCCATTCTGTCATGGTATATTCAGGAACAAGACTTTCCTCCAAATGCCAATACGCTATCTTAGAACCATCGGTTGACCAACTCCAACCATCCGATATTCCAAATTCTTCTTCGTAGACCCAGTCGAATTTTCCATTGATGATGTGTTCTGCA
>DMPG01000333.1 GCA_003456055.1 Bacteroidota bacterium
GTTATTTCTTCACCTGAACGAAAACGGTTTTCAACGACACGTCCGTGACGCATATTTCTCATTTTTACCTGATAAAAAGCGCGAAGGTTGCCTGGTGTGCGGTGTTGGTGCTCTTCTACAATGTGTAATTCATTGTTGAAACGAATGAAAATTCCATTCTTAAGATCTGCGGTAGTTGCCATAAATCTGGGAAAATCCTTTACTTTAAGCTAAAATTGAATGATTTTATATCAAAAGTTAATAAATATACCCAGAATGACCAAGATAGTCAAGGAAAGTTCCGTTATGCAGATTAAAAGAGCAGAATACAGAAGTCAGAATGCAGAAGTCAGAAGNNAAAAGTTAAAAGTCAAAAGTAAGAAGTCCGAATTTATTAAATCAATGTCATTCCGAGCGAAGTCTCATTGGGACGAGCGAGGAATCTCGTTTTACCTTTTAAGTTTTAAGGATGAGATTTCTCGTCGCTACGCTCCTCGAAATGACAAACTCTTTTTGGTTGGAATTGTAATTTTGATAATTGGACTTTCACTGACTGGCTGTACTTCTCAACGATCAAAATCGTACGATCAATCTACAATGATCACCTATGCAGAACTGACACTGTTGTATGAGAAAGAAAAGATGGTGAACAAGCAGACCGATTCTTCATACGTGATAAAAGTGAATGAATTTTTTGCAAGCAAAGGTTTGCAGCAGAATGAATTCAAGAAGAGAATTGAAACTATCTCAAAAGATGAAGAAGAATGGAAGATTTTTATTCAGGATGTTTCTACTACGATGGATAGTTTGAAGAATGTTGGAATTACGAAGTAATTTAATTGAATTGAATCCAGCATTTCATATATGTGTTCGTTATCTCAACGACTCATCTACTAAACTACTCAAAGATTACATAACATCCACCATCACAAACGGTTTTCCTTAACAACAGCATCATCTTATCAAAATATTCTTTTATCAACAATAAAGACCAATCTTATTGGAGTATGTTGTTCAACGTAGAAATTTTTTGATTCGATTTCAATGGAGTGTTCTTCATCATCGAATCTAGAATGCGTTGTCTAAAATTATTTCCGTTCCATTGTTTGATGATGATGCAGAAGTTATTGAAGGATTCCGAACGGAGTTTACGTTGTTCAGCGATAAGGTTGACCAATGCTTTGGTTCGAATTTTGTCCTTTGCGCTCGGCATCATACCATTGAACAACCGTATTACTTTAAGGTGCATTTGAAGTTTCGGGATATTCACATCGCAATCATGGATGGTTCCCATTACATCCAGCACTTGTTTAACTTCCTCCAGACATGATGAAAAGTCATCCTGAAAAGCAACACTGAAGTTCTCCATAGCATAGCGAAGCGTTTTCCCCGCAATGCGCATTATATGAAATTCGTTTTTCAGCCGCGGGTGAGATACTATCCTTTCCATATTTGAAATAAAATCATCAAACAGATTAGGAACGATCAATCTGGAATTCTCACAAAAACTTTTATTTGGCTTAAGAATATCGCGGCGAACCATAGCTGTTTCTAATGAGTTTTTTTGAGAAATGGAACAAATGAATCCGGGTGTTTATTGTTCGAAATTAATTTTAGTTCATTCAATAATTTTTTGCGGTATACAATGCGAGACGACATCTCTCGAGCTATCAGAAGATCAATAATTTTTTGATCTCGTAATTCAACTGTTTTTTTATAACTGATAAGGGAATCAAGGAAAACATCACTCTCCCGCACGGCTCCAAGAGTGCGAACAAGAGTCTGAAAGAGTGAATCATATTTTTTGATTTTTTTCTTGGAAAAACAGGAATGAAATATCTTGAGAACGGCTCTCATTCTTCGTGCCGCTACACGCATGTCGTGGAGTCCCTCAGGGTCTTCTCCAATGGTGGTTGCTTGTTCGTATGAGAAAGTTTCCTGAAATCGTGTGAGAGCGATTTTAGCTACACATTGTTTGAGACTCTCTTCTGGATTTAATTCAGGTATTTTCCACGGTTTTGCCATAAGAAGATTTAAATTTTACTCCATTTTACCTAATCTACTCAATCGTATAATATTATATCACTTCCCCCATCACAAATGGTTTTTCTTTTTTGCTCTTTAATAACCGCATCACCGCATCAACATTCTTTTTATCAATAATGAATATCAATCCAACACCAAGATTGAATGTACGGGTCATATCATATTCCGGCACCTGCCCAACCGATTGGATCAGATCATAAATAAAGGGTCGCTGCCAGGCAAACCAATCGATCTTTAATTTCAATCCTTTGGGAAGAATGCGCATCGTATTACCGATTATTCCTCCGCCGGTAATGTGCGACATTCCCTTTGCAAGATTTTTACTGGTCACCGCTTGAATTGGTTTTAAGTAGGAACGATGCACCGCAAGAAGTGTGTCACCAAGTGTTCCATTCAATTCAGCAAATTTCTTCTTCAACGAGATTTTTGGAATTAATACATGACGAGCAAGCGAATATCCATTGGTGTGAAGTCCTGCGGAAGGAAGACCAATCAACACATCCCCTTTCGTAATATTTTTTCCATTCACAATTTTCTTTTTATCAACTACCCCGACGATCGTTCCTGCAATATCAAATTCTCCTGCAGGATAAAATCCGGGCATTTCAGCTGTTTCGCCGCCGATAATAGAACAGCCGTTTTCTTTGCACGCTTTTGCAAAACCGTTGATCACTTGTTCGGTAACGGTTGGAGCTAGTTTCCCGGTAGCGAAGTAATCCATAAAATACAAAGGAACGGCACCGCAGACTGCAATATCATTCACACAATGGTTCACCAAATCTTGTCCGACAGTATTATAGCGTTTCATTGCAAAAGCGATCTTCAATTTTGTCCCAACACCGTCAACACTTGAAACCAACACAGGT
>DMPG01000380.1 GCA_003456055.1 Bacteroidota bacterium
CAAATGAAACTACAATCACTTGCGGATTTAGAACAATTGCTCTCTGAATCAGAACGTAAATCTTTGAAAACTGAAATCAAAACTGAGAAACGCACGCACGATGGAAGGTCAAGGGTCGTTCGTGTTCTATTGGACACAGCAGGAAGAAAAGGAAAGAGTGTCACCATTGTTTCCGGTTTACAGCATAATCCCAATACGATTGAAGAGATTGCACGAACATTAAAACAATATTGCGGAGCAGGTGGCACAGTAAAGAATGGTACGATCGAAATTCAAGGCGATCAACGCGAAGCAGTTTCAAAAAAACTTCGCGAAATGAACTATGTTGTAAAATAATTTTATAAACAGCATGAAATGTCAGTATACAATGAGATCGATATTACTTACTATAGCTTTGTCACTGCAGCTTTTTGGTCAATCCAATTTTCGTTTTGCTCATATCACCGATACGCATATCGGCAGTGCCACCGGAGCAGAGGATCTGCGCCGGACAGTCAGTGATATCAATTCCCTTAAAACAGTATCCATTGCGGTAGTTACCGGTGACATAACCGAATTTGGGTCCGATGATCAAATGCGGTTGGCAAAGCAGATATTGGACAGCTTAACGATTCCCTGGTACTGCATCCCGGGAAATCATGATATGAAATGGTCCGAATCGGGTGGAACTTCGTTCGGGAAGATATTCGGTGATGAACGATTTGTGTTTGACCATGGCGGATACAAATTTATCGGTCTGCATCAAGGTCCTCGCATGAGAATGGGGGATGCATACTGGACCCGTGATGATGTCTCGTGGCTTGAATCTATTCTATCATCAATGCCGGATAAAAATCAGCGNNCTGTCATCATTGCAACGCATTATCCAGCTGACTCAGGGATTGCAAATTGGTATAGCGTAACTACGCTTGCTCGGAAATATAATGTTCAGGCATTTCTTAACGGACATTGGCATCAAGATTATTTCGCTGCATATGATGGTATTCCAAGTGTTGTGGGAAGATCGAATTTGAGAGGAAACGATCCTGTTGGCGGGTATAACATTGTCGATATCAGGAATGATACAATGTTCTATTCTTCACGAATTCCCGGCTTCGAAACAAAAAAGCCATGGATCGAAGTAGAACTTGGCAATCGCGATTATTCTTCTGATCGGTTACTACGGACTGATCCTCGAACCGAATTTTATCAGCAATATCCCAATGTTTCGTTCACTTCGAGAATGACTTATACCTCTTCCATGAACTGTCCACCCGTCATAACAAAAAAATATCGGGTATATGCATATCAAGACGGCACTGTTTGGATATACGATAACAATAAAAAGAAATATTTCACGATTAATACAAACAGTCCCATTATGGCATCTCCCGCATTGGATGATAAGAGAATTATCATACCATCGACGGACAGCATGATCTATTGTTATACCATTAAAACACAAAAACTATTGTGGAAAATTAAAACAGGCGCTGCGGTTGTTGCTCCACCAGTCATAAAAAATGGCGTTGTTTTTTGCGGAGCAAGCGATAAAAAATTCCGTGCAATCGATCTGAAATCAGGGAAAGTACGATGGAGTTATGATTCTCTGCGCGGACATGTTGAAGCACGACCGCTGCTGGCTGACGGAAAGGTCATTGTTGGTGCTTGGGACGAACATCTCTATTGTTTTGATGAGAAGACGGGGAAGTTAATTTGGAAATGGAAAAACGATAGACCGGGAATTTTGTTTTCTCCGGCAGCGTGTGAACCGGTATATGCCCACAATAAGGTATTCATTGTTGCACCCGACAGGTTTATGACCGCCATCGATATTAAAACTGGTCGTCAGATTTGGCGGACAAATGAATTTAAAGTACGTGAATCGATCGGAATCTCTGAAAACGGCGAGCGTGTTTATATACGAACGATGAATGATTCACTCTATGCACTTTCAACCCGCTCGTTAGTACCGGAAGTGATATGGGGTTTGAATGCAGGATTCGGATATGATATCAACTCGTCACAAATCAGGGAAAAAGATGGTACAGTATTTTTTACCACAAAAAATGGGGAGTTGTTTGCCGTTGAAGGATCATCGGGGAAGTTATTGTGGAAATTCAAAGAGGATGTAGTGATAGCTCACACGCCAATTCCTCTTTCCCGAAATCGGGTGATTTTTTCTAATGTTGTGGGAACAGTATGTGAAGTTGTAGTCCATACTGAGAATGCGACAAAAGGGAAAATCTTGAAAAATTAATGACATTAAAAATGGTGGCTGACGTTATAGAGTGATATGTAGCAGAATCAAATTTAAACATTTCACTTTCTAATAAAAAAATATAGAAGAGAAAAATGTGAACGTATGTATTGACCTGCATTACAATCGGCTAAATCGGTACCCTCTTTTTTTCAACTCCGCAATCAATCCATCCAACTTCTTATAAAACTTATCTGTTCTTTTTTCGCTTGTTCCAATATGCGACAGCAATAAAAATCCATTAAGGCCATTGGAAGAATTTGATTCGTACCGAAGTATTCTTGTTACAATGGAATCCGATGAAACATAATTTGCCATATCCGGTGTTGTATAATCCGCATTTGAAGAAGTCCCCGGTGTAAAATTCACTAACTCTAACCCAAGCTCATTTGTCCAATTTGAAATTGTTTGATTATACCATTCATATGGAGGAAGGAAGAATTGAGCGACTGACGATATGATTCCAAACTTCTTCATTTCTTTATAATTGTTCTTCAAATCTTCAGTAAACACGGTTTTATCGACCAATAAAGAATCTCGTTTTTCCCATGAAGCGTACAACAAATGTTTGTCTGAATGAGCGCCAAGATAATGTCCATTCGTTTTTATCTGTTTGATCAGCGATGAAAATTTCTTTGTGCGATAGAAATCACCCGTAAAAAAGAACGATGCTTTGATCTTGTGTTTTTGTAAAGTCTTTAAAATGATATTTCCTCCTTCAGCAAATTCGTGTCCGGTAAAGACAAGATAGATTTCTTTTTTTCTCGTATCGAATCTAGTGATGCCCCCATATGAAGTCATACTTCGGCGCATCTCGGTAGAAGACATCGGGAGTTGCTCAGTATGACTATTACGTTTTTTTGATTCGAGGGAGGAGAGATACATTGTTAAACTTGCCGTCCCGTCCATCGTCGGTTCGTTATTCGTGTAATCACCCCAATCATCGTGATACACTGCAAGATCGGATTGAAATTCTGCATACGGATCAGCTTTTGTCAATCGAATATATTTTTTATGCTGATTGAATATTGATGACTTTACTGGACCGTCGATCAAACCGCCGTTGATCGGGAAATTGTGGACATGGGTAAATGCAGAGTGCGGATCGGTCGGAGTATCTCCATAAGCAGGAAGCCCGTAAATCATGCTCGTTGCCCAAGGATTGCAGCCAAAAAGCCAATCGCGAAGTGATGATTCCATTTCGATATATGAATTATCGTGTGTCAACGTTCGGTACAAATATAATTGTGTAAGAAAAGAACTGACGAGGTTATTTGAGCACCAAATGAACGGTATTCCGAATTGGAAAGCGTTGGATTTTCCTCGTTGATATACTTTTTCAATCCCTTTACGGAGGTGAGCGATAAATTGTTTTGAATCTGCTTTTGAATTTTTAGCGACAAGGTAATGTCCCAAATTAACAAATGGAAACCATTCATAATGTCGCGCAGTATCGGCGCCAAGCCACGGGGTAGTTGGTTCTTGATTTCCATAGTGAACAGCATCAGCCAAATAATTATCCGATCTGGTATTGTTGTATAATTGTGCCGATGCCAATTGCATATCATCAACCCAATTTTCTTCTTCATAAAAATATGGAGCTCCGCATGGTGCAGTCTGCGACACTCCGGGATATTTTTTTGCGAATTCGTATGCTTCAGCAGATTTCTTCTTTAGCAACAAAGAAAAATCCGGATAATAGTGTTTTAATAATTCCGAACCTAATGCAAACGAAGAAGAAAATTTTGCGACTGTTGAAGCAACGCCGGTTGTTCTATTTTTATTCTGATATATTCCTTGAGGTTTGCCGTCAATAAAATAAACAGGGCGTTCTTTTCCTTTTCCGTAATAAACCGTGTCTTCAGTCGGCAATCGGAATCCGCGATGGTCTCGATCATCTGCAATTTGATTGAAGAACATTTCCGGCTGCGGATTCATCTTCACCAGCCAATCGAGACCCCATTTTGCTTCATCGAGAATATCTGGAATTCCATTCGATCCCGGATTTCCATGCTTGTCATAGAGATCATTGAACGCCCTCGGATTTTGCTGGTAAGCAAACATCATTTGATATGTTGCTGTTGCCGAAGTCGTTACATACTGTAAATAATCAGAAGCATCGTGCCAGCCGCCGGAAGCATCGATATGTGTTGAATCGAGCGTTGGATGATAGATGATAAATCCATCGTTTGTATGGCACGAATCTTTTAGATACGGATTATATCCGCTTCGTTGTTGACGCATGTAGTTGAGAAGGAAGTCTGCCGATCCGTTATAGACGCTTTCGGAAATTTTAAATAAAGGTGACCGAACAGAATCGATCTGTATGTAAAATGTCCCGATCTTAGAAAAGTCGCAAAAGTCCAATCTAAATGTCGATTCAAATGGTCCATAACTGCTGTAACTTTTCAGATCAAATGATCTATAGACAATATCATCAGTCAATGCATTGCGAACTGTAAATGAGGAAGGAGATGATCGTTGATTTTTACATACAAGAACAGCAACTTTTTTGGAATCAGGCGTAAAGCCAAGTTGATTTATTCTGATCCATTGCTGAGAAAAGAGTGCTGCCTGACAACAAAACAGTAAAATGATAAAAGTTTTCATCGAAGGTAATTATTAATGGAGATATTTGAGAAATGTATCAGCACGTCTTATTCGTGAGTAAAAAAATCTAACTCAATTGCTTTTCGCAACCTTAAAGGGTGAGAATATTATGGCTCAGAAGTTTTTCAGATGTCTCTAATCAATAGTTGCAACTTAGGATTTTGACAAAATGAAAAAATGAATTCACTGCGGTGAGAAACGAGGGGAATATTTGTTTCTTGATTGATGCTAACTTCGCTCGTATAATATTGTGTTTTTTTTGTAGCAGTGTATCGAACAGTGGTTCCCCCATAAATAAAAAACGTTCGTATCTACGCAAAAAACTGCAGTTGGATTTAGATTCAGATCTTCACATCGAGTTTGAGATGCCGCTCAAAAAATCAAAATCGTAATCGTAAC